>NZ_JBEPBF010000062.1:0-47171 GCF_040298985.1 Streptomyces sp. NPDC001093
TGAGTTGCCTACGTGTCACACCCAGCGTCCTACCAGGTCCTGTCCCCGCACGGGACCAGAACCCGAAATTGATCACGACCTCACACAGGCCCTAGTAGGGCCAGACGGTGACGACGTCCTGTGCGACACGGACCTCGACCCACGACCCGTGGACAGCTTCGGGCGGGGGCGGGTCGGCAAGATCGAACTGGATCAGTGCGCCGTCCACTTCCAGGACACCCCCGCCGTCTTCAGTGAGGCTCAGCCGGCCACGAAAGACAATGCGGTCACCGTCTTCCCGCAACTCAGGGAAACCGGAGGCACTTGGCCAGGCGTTCCTTGCCCATGCGATGTCCTCATCCACTGTCCACTCGACAAGGTGTTCTCGCCCTACGGCCTCAAGAGCCCCCTGCCAGAGCACCACCACGGTGCCTACCGCCGAGCGCACTCGGACAGCTCTGGGCCTCGATGGGCCGGGCTGCACTGCCTCTATTTTGGCCAACACCCCGCCATCATCCTCGACTGGCTTACCGAGCACGTTCACCGGGACAACACCGCCCACCGCTGCATCCCCGACACCACCGGCGTGTGCGGCCGGACGCACCACCAAAAGCCCAAGGACATGTACGAGACCGCGACGTGCGTGGACGCCTCGCTGTCTTACTCGCGGCACGGGCAGGGCACCTGCCCCCACCACCACGGCGTCCGCTACTGGTTCACATAGCCCGCCACACACCACAGGTCGCCTCCTCCGCACCCGGAGAAGGCGACCTGCGCGCTGTGGAGGCGGCTATGAGCCGGCGTCACCCACCCTCAGGTCAGTGACGGTGTCCGCCACGGTGGTCGTCGTCGCGGCCCCAGGAGACGGCGTCGACGATGCGGCCGCGTTCGTTGCGCAGGGTGGCGGTGTCGCCGTCGTTCTCCCACATTTCGCGCCGCCGGTCCTGATACACGTCCGTACGGGTGTCGCGGCCATAGCCGGTGTGGACCCGGACCGTGGCACGGCCGTCCAGCCAGACGTGGTGGAAGGTGTAGGTGCGGCCGTCCTCGTCGGAGAGGGTCCAGCCCTCCAGGTTCACCGCTCGGCGGGTCGAGTTGGTGATGTCCACCCACTCCTTGTTGAGTGCGCGGTTGGAGCGGTCGTCGCGGCCCGGGGAGTCGTAGCGCACACCGCTGATGTACACCACCGTGTGACGCGGGTAGCCGGTGCGGTGGTCGGCGGCCGCGGCCGGCAGCGCCACCGCGCCCACGACAGCAGCCGCGACAGTGGCGACGGCGGTCACGCGACGGACAGAAGAAGAAACGGACACGAGGTCCCCCTTCAAGGGTGCCCACACCCGGGCCGGAAGCGGCAGTAAAACCGCAGGCCAGCTGGATGTGTTGTGCTGGTGTGCAGCCGGTCGGCCGCACAGCCACACCCTGCACCCGACTCCCCCACACTGTGAGGGAAATGCGTAGGGCGTTACCAATCCTGCAAATTCCCGTTACTTACACCTGTAACAACCATCTAAGTCCTGTATGTACCGAATTGAATCCATGTCAGGCTCAGGCGCCTTGCACATACAGGCCTGAGGCAACCGTCTGGCCGGGCCCGTCATCCCACCACGACGACAGCGTTCACCCGAAAGTGAGTAACGAGCCCCTCCTCCGATCCCTCGGACTCCCCTGGCCGAGCATGGCCCGCCGGCGACCGCTCTGCCGCGATGAACGGGCTGCGACCGGCCCGGAGACCGGCCACGGCCGCCCCAGTCAGGCTGCCCCAGGAGGAGAGAAGGGCCCCAGCACAGCTGCGGATGACCCGAGAACCTCCTGACACGGGGCCGGGTACACCCCGCCCCCATGATCGACGGTATGGGGAGGTCATGGAGCGTCATCGGCGCCGGACGCGTTGTCCCGTCATGACCCCGCGCACCCGGCGCACCCGTCGTACCCGTCGTACCGCGGTGTGAGCAGCCGCCCGGATCGGAGCGTGCGGGCAAGCCTGCGACGGTCTGGACTGGGCCAGTCCCAGGTCGTCGGAGATGGTGATGACGTCGAGGTCGCCCCCACCCCCGTGCAGGGTACAGACGCTGACGGGCTGTCCGGTCGCCCTGACTCCTGCTCCACATCCGCGTTCGGCGGCAGCGCCGACGTTGGCAGGCCACATCGCCGCCCGCGGGGGAACGGCTGCGACGTCGACTGAGCGTCATGCGGCAGCTCGGCTGAGGAAGCCCCGCCTTGCAATCGAGTGATGAGGCCGCCCGGTTGGCGAGAGAACGGCAGCCTTCGCCGTCGCGAGCCGTACGTTCTCGCCAGCGTCCTCCGCCGGCGGAGTGGAGGCCCGGGGCCGATAGGACAGCCGCACCACGTAGGGCGGACTGCCGTCGTACGCATCCCTCGCGAAGCGGGCGCGCGGCAGCTCGACCCATGCGTCCATGGCCCCGGCCATGCCTGTCAGCCCGATACCGAGCGGGCTGAAATCACCGGTCAGACCGTCGGTCGACCAACCCCCGTCGGCACTGTCCGAGTCGAGCTTTCGAGCTGGGCGTAGAAGGCGTCCGCCGACTCATGGTCGATCCTCCGCCCCCTGTCGGCCGCCTACGATGACCCGACGTTCGGGAGTGGTACCCCGTACCGGCCTGATTGGCTTCGTTCACGTTCAGCGGCAGCGTTTGTCGATGAGTGTCGACAGCAGTTGGCGATCAGCGCGCTGGCGGAAGTTCACGGGAAATATGGCGGCACTGTCGTCGGTGACGAGGTTCGCGCCGATCACGGGGCGACCAGCACCTCCGGGGAATCGGCACGGTAATCTCGGGCCATGCCCGAGACGTCAGTGGCGCGCTTCTACGACGAACTGGCCGATGACTACCACCTGATCTACCCCGACTGGGACGCGAGCATCCGTCGGCAGGGGGACGCCTTGGACGCCCTGATCGGTCGGGATCGTGTGGCGGTGCTTGACTGTTCCTGCGGCATCGGCACGCAGGCGATCGGCCTGGCCCTGCGCGGGCACCGGGTCACCGGGACCGACCTCAGCCCTCGTGCCGCCGCCCGCGCTGCCCGTGAGGCCGCCCTCCGGAGCCTGAGCCTGCGCGCGGCCGCTGCCGACATGCGGCGCCTCCCGTTTCCCGGTGGCCGGTTCGACGCCGTCGTCTGCGCCGACAACTCGCTGCCTCACCTGCTGACGGAGCAGGATGTGCGCGTCGCACTGGCCGAGATGCGCCGCGTGCTGCGACCCGCTGGCCTGCTGCTGGTCAGCACACGTCCCTATGACGACCTGCTGCGCGACCGCCCGACTTCGATGCCTCCGCAAGTCCACTGGATCGACGAATGCACCGACGGCGGGGAGCGAACGGTCACCTTCCAGCTCTGGCACTGGCACGACAACGGCGAGCACTACGACTTGGAGCACTTCCAGCTCCTTCCGGCAGGCGGAGAATGGCGCGTCCAGGTCCGCCGGACCACCTACTGGGCGCTCGGCCAAGACCGGCTGGCCGGTTTCGCAGCCGAGGCCGGGTTTGTCGACCCTGAGTGGCGGATGCCGCGCGAGACGGGCTTCTTCCAGCCGCTGCTTGTGGCCCGCGCCGGCGAGTAGGTCATTCCACCGCCCGGCGTGGGATGGCAGGTGTCAGCCGGCCTTGGCGCGTTCCTCGGCCCGAGCCCGGGTGCCGGCAAGGCGGTAGGAGTCGGTGCCGGTGGCGATGTCGGGGAACTCCTTGCGGCTCGACGGAAGCCGCAGCATGCGGCAGGCACTGTCGACGGCGGCGTCGGCGGCCTGATCAGTCAATCCTCGCCGGCGGGGCAGGGTCATTGCGCTTCTACGTCACGGTGGTCACCGCCGCTTCCGCGGCGCGCGTCGCAGCAACTGGTCATGGGGGGGCACCGAGGGCAGCGGCATGGTGTCCGGCGGAAGATGAGCAAGGCGCCACTCGTGCAAGGAGGGCAGCGTCGTCGGCGGCTTGCCGGAGCCAGCTGGCCTGCTCCGGGGCCGGGTTCGGTCTCGGCCTGGGCTGCCTTGCGGGCCTCCAGAGCGACGGCGTCCGGTCATGGCCCGGCCCACAGGGCTGCGGAGGGCATCCTCCGGGGCGAGCTCTCCCAGCCAAGAGCCGACCTCGGCAGGCTGCGCCGCGCTCACCCCGACCTTGCCCAACAGCTAACGGCGGTACGCCAGTCCCTGGACGCACCCGGCGGAGCCGAGCCTGCACGGTACGGCCCCTCAGACCTGCTCACCAGGGAACGGTGGCCGCAAAGCGGGACGGCCTGACCGCCGAAGCACGCAGGCAGAAGCGCGCCGCGCTCACCGGGCGCGGCGTCGGAGCGGACGCGAGAACCGCACCGACACCGCCGCCCACCGCGGGTACTGCCGCGAATGGCACCGGGCCGGTGGCGGCTTGGGAGCCCGGTACAGCACCGCTCGCAGCCGGATGGCGTCGGTCAGCTCCTTGAGTCAGTCGGCCCACTCCTTGAGTCACTTGAGTCGCCCCGGCGAAGGGACGGCAGGACCGGATCAACCATGCGGGGGGGGTGCATCGCCCCCACTTGCCGTCGCGCGTGCGCAGGCCCTGAGTGTCAGCAGGAGGGTGACCGTACAGCAGCGACACACCAGAACGCGCCTCGGAATGGCGGACGCGGGCTGCGGCCAGGACGTGCGCGGGACGGGGCCGGTGGATGCCATGCCCGGCCGATTCCTACTCAGCGCGAGTGGCATTCCTGGGCGATCCGTAGAACTCGTGGAAGACGTTGCATTCCTGGGCCCGACGACCGGGGTGGCGTCGTTCCTCTGCCGGATAGCCGACGGACATGAGCAGCGCGATTGCCAGGTCGCCGCGATCGCCGATGCCGATCGCCTTCTTCACCTTGGTCTCGTCCCAGCCATTCATCGGCGAGGTGGCAAGTCCCATCTCCGTGGCGGCGAGCATCACGTAACTGGCCGCGATCATCGCGTCCTTGACCGCGTACTCCCGCAGCAGGCCACGCTCCTGGAGATCTGTCTGGAACGCCTGCGACGCTGCGGAGAACATCGTGACGAACTCCTCGCTCCACGCTCCCCTGCGGCGAGCCTGGTCGTAAACGTCGCTGTGGTCGTCGCGCCAGGCCAGCGGCTCGGCTACGAAGACCAGCATGAGCGGCGCTTCCTGTGGTTGAGGCTGTCCGCCGGTGGCCCAGGCCAGGCCCTGACGACCTTCGTCGCTGGTGACGGCGACGATGGACCGGTCCTGGAGGTTCCAACTGGTGGGTCCCTCGATGGCGAGAGCAAGGAGTGTGTCGAGGGCGGCCGCGGGGATCGGATCGGGGCGGTAGTGGCGGACCGTGCGGCGGGTGCGGATGGCTTCGGCGACAGACATGGTGTGAGGTGTCATGACACTCACTATTGGAGAGCGACTCTCCATGCGGAAGAGGGCACTAATTGGTGCGTTACTCTCCCTTCATGAAGACCTTGGTGGAGTCCTCCGGGCTACCGGCCGACGCCTTCTCGGCGAAGTGCCCGACCCGTCAGGTGCTCGACCACATCGCAGGCAAGTGGACGGTCCTCATCGTGGACGCCCTCCTCGAGGGCACCATGCGCTACACCGACCTGAGCCGACGCATCGAGGGTGTCTCGCAGAAGATGCTCACCCAGACCCTGCGCAGTCTCGAAGCCGACGGGTTCGTCACCCGCACCGTCCACCCCACCATCCCGCCCCGGGTCGACTACGACCTCACGTCCCTCGGCCGCAGCTTGGCCGAGCCCATCACCGCGCTCCGGCAGTGGGCGGAAACCCACATCAACGAGATCGAACAAGCCCGGAGCCGACACAACGCCTGACCCGCCACGCTCGCCCGTCTCCCCCACCGAACCTGGCCAACCTTCCCCGTCAGTAGGCAACGTTCGCGCCCACCGGGGCCAGGCACGACACAAGTACGAGTTGGTCATCGCCGACAGAACTGGAGTGCCCTCAGACATTCAGGCGGCGTCTCAACTGGCTTGATCACTAGGCCGGCTGTCCTGATTGCGATGGTGAGCGGCCGGTTCCGGACGGGTGGGGGAGTTGTTCCAGCGGGTGATCCCGGCCGCTCCGGTGCGACCCCAAGGCGGAGGCCGACGCACGTATGGGGACCCGCTCGTCCGAGCCGCATCCGACCGGCGGGGTGGTGATCGCCTTGCCCGGCCGCGCTGAACGCAGCCACCATCGTGAGGACGGCCGGTGTTCACCGAGACTCCGCGCAGGCTGCGGGCGGCTTGGGTTCGTAGCATCGTCCGTCCCGCAGAAGGGCCCAGAGGACGTTGACGCGGCGGCGTGCGAGAGCGGGGACGCCTTGGGTGCGGCGTGTGCCCTCGGCGCGTTTGCGGTCGTAGAAGCGGCGGGGGTCGTCGCGCCTTCGGATGCTGAACAGTGCGGAGGTGCAGAAGACGCGCTGGAACCGACGGCTGTACCGCCGTGGGCGGAGCAGGTTGCCACTGATCGTGCCGGGGTCGCGCGGGACGGGGCGGCGCCACCGGAGCCAGCGAGCAGGTCGGGAGGTGCCAAAACCGGTCATGTCGCCGCCGGTATCGGCCAGAAACTCGGCACCGAGGATGACTCCACCCAACTCGGGACAGTCCGGAGCCTCCATCAGACCCGGGGCGGTTCAACGTTCACCAGCAGAGAGCGATCCATCGTCCGTCTTCTGGGACCTTCTCCGACCCCGTCCGGACTGTCAGAATGCCGACATGCACATGCGGGGGGATGCGCAGCCGTGCCTGCGGAGGTTCGCAGCGGGGCCGGTCGGGGGGATCGCGGCTGCGGCCGCGACGCTGCTGATCGCGCTGTCGGGCCGCTACGGCTTCCACCGCGACGAGCTGTACTTCCTGCTCGCCGGCCGGCACCCGGCCTGGGGCTACCCGGACCAGCCACCACTCACCCCGCTGCTGGCCAGGCTCGGCGCTGAGCTCTTCGGCTCCACCCCGACCGGCGTGCGGATCCTGCCCGCCCTGCTCACCGCGGTCACGATCACGCTCACCGCGCTGATCGCCCGGGAGCTGGGCGCCGGACGCGGCGGGCAGGTACTCGCGGCAGGAGCCGCGGCCTGCTCGGGCTACACCCTCGGAATCGGCCACCTGCTCTCCACCGCGACCTTCGACCTGACGGTCTGGCTGGCGATCATTCTGCTGACGCTCCGACTCCTGCGCACGGGCGAATTCCGCTACTGGCCCTCGCTGGGAGCGCTGGTCGGGATCGCGCTGCTGAACAAGCTGCTGGTGCTGGGGCTGTTGCCGGCCCTGGCGCTGGGCGCGCTGACGGCCGGACCGCGCGGCTTCTTCGTACCACGTCCACGCGCCTTGCTGGGCCCGCTGACCGCCGTCCTCGCCGCGCTGCCCTTCGCAATCCCGACCCTGTGGTGGCAGGCCGTGCGCGGTTGGCCCGAGCTGACGGTAGCTCACGGAATCAGCGCCGATGTCGGGATCGGCGGGCGCCTGCTCGCCCTGCCGATGCAACTGCTCCAGTTCTCGCCGGTGCTGGCACCCCTGTGGCTGACCGGGCTGAGCCGGCTGTCGCGCCGACCGGAGCTGCGCTGGGCCCGACCGATCGCGGTGGCCTGGGTGCTGCTGTGCCTGCTGGTGCTGGCCGGCGGTGGCAAGGGGTACTACCCGATTCCGCTGCTGTACGCGATCAGTGCCGCCGGCTGCGAGCCCTACGCCCACTGGATCCGCGAGCACCGCGCCAAGCTGGCAGGCGGAATGCTCGCGGCCCTGCTCACCAGCGCGCTGGCCGCCCTGCCGGTGCTGCCCGCATCGGAGCTGAGCGTGCCGATGGCCGTCGACCCCGACCTCGGCGAGGAGGTCGGCTGGCCCCAGCTCGTAAGCGCCACCGCCACCGGCTGGGAGGCGATCCCCGCCGACCAGCGGGCCACCGCCGTGTTGCTGACCGCGAACTACGGCGAGGCCGGGGCCATCGCACGGTACGGGCCCGCCCTCGGCCTGCCCGCACCGTACTCCGGCCACATGGGCCTGCACGCCTGGGGCCCGCCCTCGGCCACCGCCACCGGACCGGTGCTGCTCGTCCACCCGGCGGACTATCCCGAGTTGCAACAGCACTTCCACGCCTGCCACACGGTGGCGCGCGTCGACAACGGGCACGGCACCGCGAACCAGGAGCAGCACGCGGCCGTGGTGCTCTGCGCAGGGCCGGACCAGCCATGGCCCGTGCTCTGGCCGCGGCTGCGCCGATACTGAGCAGCCACGTTCCGCAGCACGTTCACCGTATGTGGCTCTGTACTCCTACACATAAGCGAACACCTGCAGGCTCACTCGATCACCGGGACTCCCAAACGCCCCTGCCTCTGCTCGTCCAGGAACTCCGTCCGCCGACGGAAGCCGTTGACGCGGTGCTGCGGGCGCTCCGACTGCCTGCAGCACCGCCCCTGCCCGCACAAGGACTGCGGACCCAGGTGGTCATGGCGACCCGCTCCGGTAAGATCCTCGTCGCCATGCGCGACGTCGAAGTACTCCATACAGACCGCGCGAAGAGTGGTCTAGCCGTGCTCCGCGCCTGACGCCGTCGACTGTGCCGGGACCACCACGGCGCCCGAGACACGCTTCAGCGCCGGACCGCGCACAGTGCATGGTCGGTGAGGGTCTGCACGGCCTTGTTGAGCCGGTCCTCGTTGACGAGCGCGGTGGTGGACGTCACCGAAACGGTCACCGCCCGCCGACCGTCCGCGCTGACCGCCGGCCGTCCGTACACCCCGAAGCCATCGCCCTCGTGCATGTAGTAGACGCCCCCACAGGTCAGGGGCACGACCCGCAACCCGAGTCCATATCCGCCCCGCTTGCCCGCGGGCGGTACCGGCAGGTCGTCGTAGGGGACCGTCTGTCGCATCAGCGCCCACTGCGTGGCGGGCAGGAGCCGACCGGCGGCCAGTGCGCGGAAGAACGTGTCGAGGTCCGACGGGGTACTCACCACTCCGGAGTCCGCGGTGTGCTGATAGCTCTCCTCGGTGAGGTCCACCGGTACGCCCCCGGGGCCGTCGATGGTCACCCGCTCGTGGGGGCCTGTCAGATACGGGTTCTCACCGGGGACATAGGTGTGCCGCAGGCCAAGCGGGGCGATGATCCGGTTCTCGACCAGCTCCCGCCAGCCCATGCCGCCCGCCCTCTCCGCGATCATCGCTGCCAGCAGGTAGTTGGTGTTCGAGTACGCCCACCGGCGTGGCGAACCCTTCGACGGCGGGGTGAAGAGCGGGGCATGTCGCATTGCGATCGCGACAAGCTGGGAGGGTGGGGTGGCGTCGTACCGGCTCTCGTCGAAATGGTTCAGCAGCTTGTCCTGTATGGCGGGATCGGTGATGTAGTCGTAGATGCCGCTGGTGTGCTGGAGCAAGTCGCGTACGGTGATCCGCGAGCCGTCGTTACCGTGTCCGTGGACCACCCCCGGCAGCCATCGTTCCACTGTGTCGTCCAGCGAAAGCCGCTCCTCCGCGGCCAGTTGGAGCACCACCACCGCCGTGAACGTCTTGCTGATGCTCGCCACCCGGAACTCCGGGTCCCACGGCACGGGCGCGGTCGAGCCCACGCCCGCAGTCCCGTACCGTGCCCGCAGCACAGCACCGCCTGGCCCATCGACCCGGGCCACCACGTTCACGTCGCCGCCGGCGGCAGTCCGTACCGCCGCCAGATCCCGCGGCAGCTCCCCCACCGGGTAGGCGCCGCCCGCCGAGCGCGCCCCGGCCGGCATCTCGCCCACCCCGCACGCCATGAGTGCCGCCATGCAGGCCACGGCTGCCGTACGTTTTCCCACCACGCTGACACCTCGCTACTCGACCCAACTCTGTCCTGGCTTCTGCCAGTCAACCCGCCCACGCCCTTACGATCGATAGAGCAGCCACCCGGGCGCCAGGTGGGGCTGGCCCCCGCAAATCAGCCGGGATGAAGAATGCCAGCAGCTCGTCCTCGTCGTCCGTACCCTTCTTGATGGCTTTGGGGTAGTCCTCGCTGGCGCCGTGCTGTCGGCGAAGGCGGCGACGGCCTTGCGGGCCTGCTCCTTCTCCTGCGCTACGAAGGGCGTCGCAGCCGCGCGGCCGGGCTGGCCATCGTCTTCAAGCTCGCCGAGTCCGCCCAGGCCGGGCCGTGAATGCGCCTACCTCGTCGCATTCGTCGGTACCGGAATGCGCGTCGAACCCGGCCTCCTCATCGAAAGGCCCCGAGACCCTCGCTGCATGAGCAGCCTCACCCGATCCGAAGAAAGCGAACGGAATTCAGGCGTCCCTGCACCGTGTGTGCAGGTGACCATCGAGCGGGAAGGACGGCGGCGCTGCGGGCAGCACTCTGTCGAAGTCGTACCGGCTCTTCTGTGCCACCCGGCATGAGGCCGGGTTGTCCACCTGATGCAGGAGTTCGAGACGCTCCAGTCCGCCGGCCCCGAAGGTGTCGAAAGCCCAGTCGGTGAGAATCTCCAGAGCGCGGGGCGCCACACCCCGACCGCGGGCGTGCGCCGCGGTCCAGTAGCCCACTTCAGCCGAAGGTTTGCCGACTGCTACGTCCTTGACGGCCACATTGCCGACCAACTGTCCGTGGTTTGAATCGGATTGCGTTTCCAGCACGGCGAAGCCGAACCGGGTCCCCGCCGCCCATCTCCGCTTTTGGTCCTGGACCCAGCGCATCGCGTCAGCCTCGTTCTCCACGGCAGAGTTCGTCCAGTGACGCAGTGCGGGATCCTGGCACGCCTCGACCAGTGCGGCAACGTCCTCCATGGACCAGGGACGAAGAACGAGGGCGGGAGCGGACGGCAATGCACTCACACGTAGTAAGACGGTGTCCTTCACCGGCCGATCATATGCCGCCACGTTCTGTCCCGACGCCGATGGTCCGCAGCCCCTACCCGCTGCGGCATCCGGACGCGCGACTCATTCGCCAGCCGACGAACGACCCTCCTCATTCACAACCCTTGAAGTTCCTCGTCCAATGCCGTGACGCGATATACCCGAACACTTCGGGTCGTGGAAGACCGGTGTGCCTCACTCTGGAACATGATCGATAGCGGATCGAAACGTGACGGCATGGACATGCTCATTCAGGCCTCCTAGTCTCTCTCCATGTCTGCCGCTGTCGACACACATTCGGATGCCTACCAGGCAGGACAGGTCCTGGCTCCGTTCATCCTGGCCGCCATCGCCATCGTCATCCTCTGGACGGCGACCCGTAAGTGGCGTCAGCCCAAACCGGTAACGATCCCCGAGGATCTGGAGACCACGGCCAAGCTCGCGCGGGAGCGAACCCGTCGAGTCGTCATCGGCACTGTGGCCATCGTCGTGGCGGCCGTGGCGATGGCCGTGCCCTACATGCACCGGTCCGACGACTTCGGCAGCGCTGCATCCGAGGGGCCGACGAATCTGACCATCACCCCGCCGACCACCCTCGGCAGGTACAGGCTGATGACCGGCACGCAAGCAGACCGGCTCAACGCTCAAATAGCCGGGAAGCTTCCCAAGCACTACGCCGCCGTCTTCTACACCACCGCAAGCAAGCCTACTCAGCCCGTGGTAGAGGCCTTCAGCGAAACCAGCACCACCGATCCGCAGCTCGCGCAGGAGCTCGCCCAGTACTCGGCTGACTACGAGGACATAAATCTCATGGCCGGAGCGCGCATCACCGACGCCACAGTCGTCAATCCTGGTTCGGTCGGCGGGAAGATGCGATGCGGACGGAACAACGTCGAACTGCTCTGTGCCTGGGCCGACTCCGGGACCGTCGGCGGACTCGTAAGCAACGTGACTGATGGCCTCGATGTCCAGCAGATCGCTTCCCTGACCCAGGAATTCCGCGCCGCCGCCGAACACTGAAAGTTCGACATGGCCGGCTGATGCTCCACCGCCGGCTGGCCCGCGACTCCGAAACCGTCTCCGGACGCCCCGACGCCATGGTCCACATCGCCATGACCGGCTTCACGGCTTGCCGCCTCACCGGCGAAGCCACCGGATGCGCGACATGGTCCAGTCGTGTTCACGGGTCCTGCCTGCGGTTTCCCGCCGATGTACCGAGCGCCGGACGCACTGTCGTGCCGCGGTTATGTGTCCGCCGGTTCGCCTGCGAGAACTCGGCCTGCGCGCGACGCACCTTCGTCGAGCAGATATCCGGCCTGCCCCGAAGGCATGGCCGGCGGACCGAGCAGATGCGTGCCACTGGGCCGCCGTCGGTCTCGCCCCGGCAGGCCGGGTCGGCGCCCATGCGGCCGACGTCTTCGGGGTGACCGTCGGCCGCAGCACGATCTTGCGCCTGGTCGACGCCATTCCTGAGCCGGTAGTGCCCTCGGCGCGGTTGATCGGGGTCGATGAGTACGCAACCCGCAAAGGCCGTCACCACGGCACCGTCCTCATCGACATGGCGACCCGCCGACCTGTCGATCTGCTGACCGACCGGGAGGCACCGACGCTGGCCGCGTGGCTGGCCCAGTGACCCGGTGTCGAAGTCGTCTGCCGTGACCGCGCCCCGTTCTTCGCGGAAGGCGCCGCAGGCGGGGCGCCGCAGGCGGTCCAGGTCGCGAACCGATAGCACTTGTGGCACAGCCCGACCGAGACCGCCGAACGAACCGTCGCACATCACCGCCGGTGCCTGAGGGTCCTGGTCCCCGAAGTGCCTGAGTCCGAGCCCCGACAAAATCCCGACGAAGAGGCGTCCGACTCGCCATGGCCGGCCTGCCACCGGTTCGCCGACCGCACCCGGACTACACAGGCCACCGTCCACGCGTGGCTGAAGGCGAGGCAGAGCTGCCGCGCGATCGAGCGGCAACTCCGCATGGACAGTCACACCGTCAAGAAGTACGCCGACGCTGCCACCCTCGAGGACTCTTCACCGGTCAATGACAGAACCGGTCTTCTGTCCTGGACGAACGAGTACAGGACCTACTGGACGACCGCTGGAGCGAGGGCTCCACCAACGCCTGGAAGCCCTGGGAGGAGGCGTCCTGCTCGGATACAAGGGCAGTTACCAGCGCGTCCGGGCCCATCTGCACAAGAAGCGCACCTCGCCGCGGCCCGTGACCGCCCAGCCTCCCGAGCGCCAGGGCGAGCGCCGCCCGACTGGCTCGACGCCGTCCGGCAAGACGCCTTGCCCAGCCTCCACACCCTCGCGGCGGGCATCGACCGCAACCACAGTGCCGCCATCTCCGGCCTCACCCTGCCGAGGAACTCAGCGCCTGTCGAAGGGCACCTGAGCCAGATCAGGATGCTCAAGCGCGAGATGTTCGGCCGAGCCGGCTTCGCCCTCCAGCGCAAGGGAGTCCCCTCAAGTCCTGGTCGTCCGGCGGACGCAGCGGAAATCGCTGGCGACAGGAAGGGCGTGCGTGCGAGAGTGCCCTGCTCCAACTGAGGAGTCCTGGGGCGTCGCCGTCGACGAACCCAACAGGGAAGCGGTCGAGGCCGCGAAGCAACTCCTGAGCAAGACAAGAGCGGAAGAGCCCGACGGCTGACGGTCGGTATGCCGCGCGGGAGAAGTCGTCTTCTACCCCGCGTCTGTCACTCGGCGTTTTTTCGTGCACCACGGAAGTTGAGCCAGAACCGTAACTCGTGAACAAAGCCGTGCTGCGCGCTGCTTCCGGCTGCACTCCCGCCATGTGCGGGGCCCCACGCCGTATCGTCACGAGCATCGCTTCGGCCAGCAGGAGCACACCCATCACCAGTGACACGAGCATCGGTGGTGTCACAGTCGGCAGATGCCGCATGCACCCAGGCCGTCGTCAGCACTCGGGTCGGATCATGCGGATCGTGGGTCACGGACACGGTCATGCCGGGAACGAGACCGTCAGGGCGCCTGCCACCCCAGGCTCTGAGCGCTGTGTCGACCTCGCCCTTGGGGGCGTTGAACCGGACCCTGACGTTGCCCGTACTGCCGAACTTGTCCCTCCGTCAGGACGTGGACTCTGCCCAACTGGACACTCTTCCGGGAGCGCAGGTCGCTGACGAGCGGGTGCGCGGGGAGGAAGAAGACCAGGAAGGCGCCGAAGGACGTGAGCGATGTGGCGAACAGCGTCACGATCAGTCTTCGCGACGGCAGGGAGGGCTGCTGGGTGCCGATCCTCTGTCTCTTCTTCATACCCGTGGGATCCGAATCTCCGTGGGTCACAGCCCAAGCCAACCGCCGGTCTTCCCGGCCGTGCCGCCCCTCCCCTGCTGATGCCCCTGACCCCGTTCGGTGACAGGAATACCGTTCTGGTCGGTGTCCCCTGTTTTGCGAGCGCAGCCGGCTGGCTGCAGGCGGTGGACGACGTGCTGAAGGCCCTGCAGGTCACGGCTGTGTCGGTCCGGGACTTCGGCATGTCAGAGGGGACGCCTGGCGGGCTGCCGTGGTCAGACTGTCCGGGCTGGGGGCAATGAAGCTCCGCCATCTTGAAATCTTGAAATGGCTGGTCAGCAGGGTGGCGTGACCTCGTTTCGGGGTGCTCGTGCCGGTCGTGGGCGGCAGTCTGTGTTGTAGATCGTCCGGCGGGGTGGTTCTGCCGATGAGTTCACCATCCTCGAACGGTCTACCCAGCGACACGACCGTTCTCGACAGGAGTGCCATGTCCACCATCCAGCCAGTGATCGTGACTGCCGACCTTGACGTTCTGCTCGGTTTCTATACGAAGTTGTTCGGCGCTGAGGAGATCTTCCGGGTACCGGCGGAAGGCCCGCCCTTCTACCTCGGCTTGCGCATCGGCGACACCGACCTCGGGCTGGTGGCCAAGGCGAACCCGGGCACTGCGGCGGCGTCGCGGATCCTGCTCAGCATCGGTGTCGACGACGTCGACGAGACGCTCGGCCGGGTGGCGGCGCTGGGCGGCTCGGTCCGCAGCGGCCCCAACGACATGCCGTGGGGACAGCGCGTCGCCCACATCCAGGATCCCGACGGCAACCCGGTGAACCTCACTCAGCCGATCCCGGCCCGGTGACGCTGTTCCGGTCAAGATGGCGCAGCTTCAATGAACGCACGAGGAGTGCCTTACAGTGCTGGAGCGGTTCCAGGCGGTTGACCACGGCGGCCCCGGCATCACCCGCTGCAACCAGAGGTGGAAAGCGCCCTGTCCGACTGTGTGGACTGGAGGTGACGGCGGCGCGGCAGCCCGGCTCCGGCATCATCGGGTTCCAGACCTGAGCACCAGATGAATCGCCCCGCCTCGGCCGCGAGGCTGGTCTTGCCCTGGCCGGCGAGTTCACCCGCCAGGAACCCCACGCGATTCTGACAGCACACGGGTGCCAAACTCGGGACACGCCACCGTGGGATCTCGCTGGACGCGCGCTCGCCGCGGAGCTCACTGACCTCACGGCCGGCATCCCGATCTGTGACCGGGGAAGACACAGTGAGGTGGGGCAGGGTCCTGGGGACTTCGTCTGCGTCGACCGCCGGCAACCGCTGCTGCACCCCGGGTACGGCACCGAGGCGAGGGAAGCGCGACTCCACCGGGGCCTGTGCGGTAGAACCGGGGCCTGTCCGGTGGATCCGGGGCCTGTGCCGTAGATCATGTGACTATTAGGCTGCGACGATGGACCGCGTAACCGATGTGCCCGAGAGTCTCGCCCAGTCTGCAGATCCGGCCCGGGTGAATGACTACGACCGTTTCGCCGAGGCGTACTCGGCGGAGACCGAGAACAACCTCGTGAACGCGTACTACGCGCGGCCCGCGATGCTGGCCCTCGCCGGAGACGTGGCCGGCCGTCGGATCCTGGACGCCGGCTGCGGCTCGGGCCCCCTGTCCGCTGCACTGCGCGACCGCGGTGCGATCGTCACCGGCATCGACGCCAGCGCCGCGATGCTGGCATTGGCCAGACGGCGGCTGGGTGACGACGTGGCCCTGCACAGGGTCGACCTGAGCGACCGACTACCGTTCGCCGACGGTGCGTTCGACGATGTGGTCGCGTCGCTGGTGCTGCACTACCTGGAGGACTGGGGGCCGACGCTGGCCGAGTTGCGGCGAGTGCTCAGGCCCGGCGGCCGGCTGATCGCGTCGGTGGACCACCCTTTCGTGGCCTACACGATCCAGGATCCCCGGCCCGACTATTTCGCGACCACCAGCTATACCTTCGACTGGACGTTCAACGGGCAGTCCGTCCCGATGAGGTTCTGGCGCAAGCCGTTGCACGCGATGACCGATGCCTTCACCACGGCCGGCTTCCGTCTTTCCGTCATCAGCGAGCCGCAGCCCGACCCGGCCGCCCGTGAACTGTTCCCCGACGACTTCCATGACCTTTCGACCAAAACCTGCTTCCTGTTCTTCGTCGTCGAGGTACCACCGTCGGCGACCGACTCGGACGACTAGCCGGTCGCGGATCACGAGCGGAGCCAGAGTCGGATCGAGGCGATGGTGACGGTGCCGGTGCCGGTGCCGTGGAAAATGCGGGCGCGTTCGTCGAACCACAGCCGCCCTTGCTACCCCGGGCACGCCGGTCGGCCCGCTGACTCCCCGGCTCGCGGATGGTGTGCTGGATCCCGCGGCGTCGCAGGCAGCGAGGGTTGCGGCGGGAGGAGTACGCCTTGTCGCCGCCTAGATGGCCGGGCCGGGTGCGCGGGTGTCCGCCGCCCGCCGGCCGACGCGGATGCGTTTCATGACGGAACGAGCTGCGGGGCATCGCCCCACCGGCCCTGAGTGAACCAGCAGGGCCAGCGGGCGGAAGCCGCCCTCACCGACGAGATGGATCTCGCTGCTCAGGCCGCCGTCCCGTAAGCGTCCGGGGGTGCCCCGCCGAGTGGTGCAAGCGGTCCAGCGACGGAGGCGCGCGGGCATCTGCGCGGGACGTGCATCAGCTGTTGCTGACCGCACCGACACGACGCGGCCCGGTTCCCTATTCGCCAATGCCCAGGCAGAACGGTACCTGGACGGTCAGGAGGCAGTTCTCGTTGTCTCTGTGAATGCCGGTCGGGCCGGTCCGAGCAACCGCTGCCTCTGGGGTGACGTGAGCGGTGAGCGGCACGGCCCCAGCGGACGCGGCCGTCGCCACGCCTACCGCAAGAGCAAAGGCCACGGCAGCACCAACTGTGCCTGTTTGCAAAATGACGTTCTTCGACCGGTCCATATGCGTGTACATGGGGAATACCGTGCACACCCTCGCAAGACATGTCACCTCGAGCGCAGCATACGGAGCAGCCGCCGACCAGCCCGACCTAGGTCCGCGACTCGTTCTGGCGAGGTCAAGAGTTCAGCTCGATCGAGCACCCGGCAGGCCGAAGCCAGGGCCTGGAACCAGCAGGTCGCCGGACGAGGGAATGCCGGCCCGATGGCCGAGGGCCACGGTCGGCCCGGACATCCCCTGTCAAGGTCGACCGCACCCTCTACTCGGTTCCGTGGAGGCCGATCGAACACAATCTCGACGTCCGCTCCACCGCCACCGTGGTCCAGATCCTCCACGACGGTCGGCCCGTCACGCCCCACACCGCCCTCGGCCAGGGCAAACGCACCGACAAGAGCGACTACCGCCGCAGAAAATCGCCTTCCAGATACGCATGCCGGTCTGCTGCCACAGTCAGGCGTCCGAGGACGGCGACGCGTGCCGCGATGTCGTCGACCAGCTGCTGAAAGTGAGCATGCTGTACGAACCACAACTCGGTCACCCAGCAAGGAGCGGGCGATGGGGGTCGACGGGCTCAGGGCGCGGTGAAGAAGGCGCTCATGCCGTCGACGTCCGACAGGTAGCTGTCGATGGCCGTGATGCGGCCGTGTTGGGTGGTCAGGACGGTCGCGAGGTGTTCGTCGAGCCTGCGTCCGTCGGGGGCAGTCGCCGTGTTGCGCAGCGAAAGGGCGGCGCCGTGTGCGCCGACGAGCACGTGCAACAACTCGGTGTGCAGTCCCTGCCCCGCGATGTGCCGAGCTCTGCCCACGACCGCCTCCTTGCCACGGATGGTGCCCGAGATGGAGCCGGATCCCGGCATGGTCCAGGTGACGTCGTCGGCCAGCAGGCCGCGCAGCCTCTCCCAGTCCCGGGCTTGGAACGCGGCAAGGAAACGTTCGGCGACCGTCGAGCCGACGCTGTTCTTGGACATGTCCTCCCCCTCGTCACCGACTGTCGTGCATTCCCCATCGACCCTAAATGGTTCACCGCCGCAGCACGCGCCGGCAGCCTGGTGCTCGCACTACCCGTACCGCTGGACGCCGTCGGTCAAGGAACACCACAGCGCACATCGGCCGTGGCGAGGCCATGCCTCCTGGGATGGGGTATGTCACGGCAGGGGGTGCTGTCTTGTCCTAGGGGGCGAACGGAAAACTCGACCAAGGAGTGACACCCCATGAGCCCGCGCTCTGGACTCGCACTCGCGGCTACGGCGATCGCCCTGCCCGTCCTGTTGATCCGCCACCATGGCGAGACGATCCCCATGGACGCCCGGGCCAGGCGGAATGCCCCCGGATCCTTCGTCCGGCTCTCCCGCGGCACGACGCACATCATGCTGGACGGCCCCGAATCAGGTGAGCCGATTCTGTTCGTCCACGGAGCGACCCTGTCGCTGTGGGTGTGGGACGGACTGTTCGAACGGCTGGCCCGGGCCGGGTACCGGACCATCCGTTTCGACCGGTACGGCGTCGGCTTCAGCGACCGTCCCGACATCGACTACAACCAGGCGCTGTTCGAGGAACAGATGATCGACCTGCTGGAGGCGCTCGGCGTCGACCGCCCTGTGACGCTCGTCGCGCTGGCGTTCGGCGGCCCGGTCGCGGCCGAGTTCGCCGTGCACCATCCCGAACGGGTCGCCGGCGTCTGCCTGATCTCCCCCGACGGGTTCGCAACCCCGCTCGACCTCGGACTGCGACTGTCCATGCTGCCCGGGATCGGTCGGCCGTTCTTCCGGCTGACCGGAAACCGGGCGTTGAAGTCCCGCCTGCCCGGCTACTCCCACGACCCGCGCGTACTCGCCCGCGTCGAGGCGGGTCTGCTGCCGGAACTGCGCTACCGGGGCTTCAAGCGCAGCCTGCTCTCCGCGCTCCGCAACGTCCCGATCCACGGCGCGGAATACCTGTACCGGTTCCTGGACGCGTGCGACGTCCCCGTCCAGGTGGTGTGGGGACGCCAGGACCCCATCACCCCGATGCCACCGGACGAGGTCCTGCGCACCGTCTTCTCTCGCGCGGACCTGCGCCCGCTCGAGGGTGTGGGACACCTGCCGCACTACGAGCGCCCCGACGAGACCACCGCGATCATCCAGGAATTCCTGCACGATGCGGTCGCGGAGCGCCGGGCCGCCTGGTGAACCGCGTCACAGCAGATCACGGGATGCCGGAGTGTCCCGTCTGTTGCGGCTCAGCATGAGGAACGGAGATGCGATGAAGATCTTCGATGCCGACGCGACCCGCGACATCGGCGGACGGCTCGTAGCCCAACTCGTGGCGCGCGGCCAGGAGATCGTCGGCACGAGGCACTCGGCCGCCAAGACCGGTTCCTTGCGCGCGCTCGGTGCAGAACCGGTCATCGTCGATGCGCGCGATGCCGACTCGGCGCCCGCCGCGGTGACCAAGGCCGAGCCCGAGGTGATCCTCCATCAGCTCACCGCACTGAGCCAACCCGCAGATGTGAAGTGCGTGAAGCGGATGACGGCCGCCACCAACCGGCTCCGCCCCGAAGGCACCGACCGTCCGGTCGCCGCCGTATGCTCCATCGGCGTCCACGGGTCCGTGGTGCAGAGCACGCGATATGGATCGAACGCCCCCAGTGCCCCAGTCACCGACGAGAGCGGCCGGGGATCGAGCCGAACCCGCCCGCGGACGGCGCGGAGGCAGTGGCCGCGCCGCTCCACTTGGAGGACCGGTGACTCGGCATCAGCCGGGACGGGAAATCGCGCTGCGCTACGGCGGCTTTTACGGCCCGCGGACCGGCATGAGCTCCGAGTCTGATGCCACCATGGCCGGGCAGATCCGCAAGCGGAAGTCCGCGAATCGTCGGCGGCGATGGCGGGGGGTGGTCGCAGGTGCACATCGCCGATGCCGCCTCGGCAAGCGTCGCGGCCGTCGAACGCGGCAAGCCCGGGATTCACCACGTCGCGGACGACGAGCCGGAACCGGTACACGTCAGGCTGCCGAAACTGGCCCGCGCGCTCGGCGCCAGACCGCCGCGCCCCAATCCCCGGTGGCTTGTTCGCCCGCCAGCCGGCAAAAAGAGCATGGGCCGGTGGCACGGCTCCACCGCCCCCGTTAGCGGGGGAAGGACCGATTCTCGTCATCAGAAAGGTGACTGCTGTGCGTTCCTGGCAGGACGTGGACTTCGGCGATCGGCATGTCGTCGCGAGCGGGGCCGACCGATGAGCCTGGCGCAGGCCCGCGACTGGTACCAGACGGAGGAACTGGACAACGGCATCGTCCGCATCACCGAGCCGCACGTCGACAAGCTGGTGCGGGCCAACCTGTGGTGGCTGCGCGGAACGGACCGCGACCTCGTCGTGGACGCGGGCCTGGGCGTCGCGGGCCTGCGTCGACACATCCCCCGTATGTTCGAGCGAGATCCGCTGGTCGTCCTCACCCATGCACACCTGGACCACGTCGGCGGAGCACACGAGTTCCGCGAACGGGCCGCCCACAAAGCAGCCGCAGAGTCCGTGGCACAGGGCGTGCCCGCCAGCCTGTACGGCCCCGAGCTCTACGCGGAACTCGGCATGGACCCGGCCGGAGAAGACCTGCCTGGATTGCTCGTCGACGCTCTGCCTCACACCGGCTACGACCCTCGCGCCTACCGCGTGGAGCCGCTCACGGTGCAGCGCGCACTCCACGACCGGGACGTCATCGACGTGGGCGGGCGCTCCCTGACAGTCCTGCATCTTCCCGGACACACCCCCGGCTGCATCTGCCTCCTCGAGGAACACACGGGCGCGCTGTTCACCGGCGACGTCATCTACAACGGCCACCTCATCGACGATCTCCCCGAATCCGACCCGCCGACCTATCGGCGCAGCCTGGCGCTCCTGGCGGACCTGGACATCTCCATCGCCCACCCGGGCCACGGACGCAGCTTCGACGGGCACCGCCTGCGGGAACTGGCACACACCTATCTCGGCGCCTCCGGCGCATAGGCCCGCCGCCGCGGCGCGAAATCCGGTACGGGTTTGCCGGCTGGCGAGCGTCCGGCCGGTTCAGGCCATGAGCTGGTCGCCGAGTGGGTTGCGCAGGTACAGCACCAGGTGCCCGTCAGGCCCGGGTGACCAGTCCGGCCCGGTTCAGGACCCTGGGGTGCTGGCTGACCGTGCCGGGGCCGGCGTCCAGCTGGTGAGCCAGCTCAGCGGTGTTCGCCGGTTCCTTGACCAGAGTGAGGATGCGGGCGCGGGTGCGACCGATCAGGTCGGCCAGCGCTGACGGCGGAGCGGTTGCGTCGGTGTGCCAGACCGTGGCGAGACCTCGGGCCGGATACCAGATCCGCGGCGGCAGAGTGAGGTCGACGACCGTGACGGCGTGGTCGCAAACCAGGGGGGCGTGAACGTCAGCCCACTTCCGTCGACGGCCTTGTCGTGGCGCTCGCCGGGAACACGTCAACGGTCAGGAAGCCCGCACCTGGCTGCCGCTCCAGGCCGGGGTCGATGTCGTCGAACGGGCCGGCCGCTCCTCCATCGGCGAGGCGGCGTGCACGGTGAAGGAAGTCGGCACGCAGCACGGCATACATGCGGGGCCAGTGCGGGGCGATCACCAGGAGCCAGTAGGCGTTGCAGGGCGTCGGCGATCCGTCGCAGGAGGCCAAGTGGGTCGGTGCGGGCTTCCTGCAGAAGCGGGCGCAAGGGGTGGCCGTCGGCGGCTTGGAGCAGTTCGCGCGCCACACGTCGCGCCGGTGTAGAACGCAGAGCGGCGAATTCGTCGTCGGAGTCGGTGCTCGGCGTCGGCGGGGAGGAGTGAGGAAGTGGGGAATGAACCGGTTCGGGCCGACGAGTGCTTGCAGCAGAGGCCGTTCGAGTTGCCGGAGCAGCGGGGCGGACTGCCGTATCAACGACTGGTGCACGGCGTATCGGGCCGGACTGCGCCATGCCCGCAGGCACTGGACGGTCTCTGGCAGGGGCGAACAGGCGAACCGGACCGAGCCCAGGTCACCCACATTGAGCCGGGCAGCAACATTCGGCTCACCCCAAATCTCTCGCCTCACCGGCGATCACCCTGGTCTGATTCGGTGATGACTGCTTCTGCTTCCGGGGAAACGTGCCGACCGCGACGTACGACCGCATCGGCATCGGATATCGGCACATCGGCACATCCGTCGGCCCGACCCGCACCTGGCCGCGCTGATCCGTCAGCCCCGGCAGGGGGCACACACGGTCGTCAACGTCGGCGCCGGCACCGGCTCGTATGAGCTGGCCGACGCGGAGGCCACCGCGGTGGGCCTGCTCCTGGGTCATGCTGGAGCAGCACCCGGGTCGGCGGAAGATACTGGCCGAACAACTGCCTTTCCGGGACGGCGGGTTCGACGCGGCGATGGTGGTGATGACGGTGATGACGGTTCAACACTGACCCGCCCTCAAGCGTGGCCTCGCCGAACTGCGCCGCGTCTCCCGGCCCCAAGTCGTCTTCACGTGGGATCCCCAGCACCGGCCCGAGCTGTGGTTGATCGAGAAGTACCTTCCGCACACCGTACTGCCCTTCGCCATCCCCACGACTTCACCGACGGCTTCCAGATCGCCTACTGGCGCCGCCCGGGGTGCTACCTCGACCCCGTCATCCGCCGAGCCGGCTCCACCTTCGCCCAACTTCCGCCGTCCGTGGTCGAACCAGCGATCGCCAGACTGCGCGCAGACCTCAGCTCGGGAACCTGGGGCCGCAGCCACGCTGACCTACTGGACCGGGCGTCCATGGACTGCGGCTACCGTCTGCTCATGTCGGGACAGAGCTAGGGTGCGTATCGAGTCGCGATGAATCCAGGGGATTCACCCTCGTAACAAACGCTGATCACGCGGCCAACGGACAGTCGCACTGAATGCGCATGCCGGTCAGCCTGTAGGCAGGCCGATCTGGTCGCGTTCGAGGAGGGAGCGGAGCTCCGAGAGGATCTGCACGGCGGCCAGTCCTGAGGGGCCGCCGAGGGTGTCTGCGGTCAGCTCGGCCAGCGTTTCGGTGAAGGTCGCCTCCGCCGCCTCGACGAGTTGCCGGCCGTCATCGGTCAGGTCCAGCAGTGAAGAGCGGCGATCCGATGGATTGGTTCGCCGGATGACCCATGCCTGCTTCTCCAGGCGGTCGATGCCCTTACTGGTCGCACCGATCCCGATGGCGAACTCAGCGGCGAGGTCCGCCACCCGGGACCCGGGGTGGTCGCGCAGGAAGCGCAGGAACTCGAACTGCGAGGTGACGATCCCGTGCCGCTCGCGAAGACGGTCGTTCAGCGCGTTGTAGAGGCGCGTCTCGCAGCGGACGAGGTCGGCGAAGAAGCCCGGGAGGTCGACCCGGCCACCGCTTGACTTGGATGCCATGGCATATATCTTAACCTACATGCCAAGGCATATAGTTCCTCGGCATGCACTTGCGATGGAGGCGAAAATGAGCAGGCAACAGCGCGCGGAGATCGACGCGATGGTCCGACGGCCTCAGCCGGAGGGCCCTCGGTCGGTGGAGGAGCTCCGCGCCGGATTCAGGGCGATGATGGGGGAAATGATCGTCCCGGCCGGGATCCGCACCCGGACTGCAACGCTCGGCGATCGGCCCGCGGTGCTCGTCGAGCCGGCCGGCACTCCGAAGGCCGGGACGATCCTCTACTTTCACGGCGGCTCTTACGTGGTCGGTTCACCAGAGACGGCGATGTCGCTGACGGGGAACCTGGTGATCAAAACAGGGTTTAGAGCATTCTCGTTGGATTACCGGCTTGCCCCTCAGTATCCGTTCCCGGCCGCGATCGAGGACGGGCTGAGCGCCTATCGCGCACTTCTCGACAGCGGCGAAGACCCTTCGGCGATCGCATTCGCCGGGGACTCCGCCGGTGGCGGCCTCACCGTCACCACCTGCCTCGCCGCCCGCGACGCGGGCCTGCCCACGCCCGCCGCAATCGTGGCGTTCTCCCCCGGACTCGACATGACCCGGACAGGCGAGAGCATGGACACCAAGGCGGGCATCGACCCGTTCTTCACGCGTGAGGGCCTGGAACACACCGGGACCATGTACCTTGCGGGACAGGACCCGCACCAGCCCATGCTCAGCCCCGCCATCCTCGCCGACCTGACCGGCTTCCCCCCGATACTTCTGCAGGCGGGCACCAACGAAGTGCTCCTGGACGACTCCACACGCATGGCCACGCGCGCGAGGGAAGCCGGAGTGGACGTCATCCTGGACATCACCGCTGACGTTCCACATGTCTTCCAGGCGTTCGCCGGCGTCCTGGACGAAGCCGACGAGGCACTGGAGCGCGCCGCTCTCTTTCTCACTCAGCACATCCGCACCAGGGGCACGGCACACACGTCGGCAGGTTGAAGCCCGCAGACGGCCGCAGACGGACCACGGTCCGAAACCCGGGTCATGGCTCGCCGTTGCTATTCCTGGCGACCGGCGCCCCATCTTGCTTCGAGGGCCGTTCAAGACCCCGGGGGTGCGTTCTCCGTGGGCGGTGGCTCACGCGGCCATGTCAGATCTTCTTGCGTGACGTGAGTGCAACTGACCGACAGCCAATGGGCGTTCGTCGAGCCGTGCACCGGCCGATCGGCGAATATGGCCCGTACCCCGAGCAGCTGCGACAGCAGTTCGAGGGCGTGATCTGGCGGTTCAAGACGCGCGGGCAGTGGCGAGAGATGCCGGCCTAGTTCATCGCCCGGTCGACCGTCCACAACCGCTTCCGGCAGTGGCGTGACGCAGGCGTCTTCGAAGCCCTGCTGGACTGACTGATCGCAGAGGCCGCGAAGCGGCGTGAGGTGGACCTGTACCTGGTCAGTGTCGGCTCCACCACCGCGCGCGCTCACCATGACGCTGCCGGATGCACCTGGGCCAGGACGTCATCACCGCACTGGAGAATGCCGCCGAGGAGGAGAAGGCCAGGCAAAAGGGGGCGACTCCGAAGGACAAAATGGGCAGGATGCCGGGACCGGATCCGAGTGGGAAGAGGGGCGAGGCGCGCGTCCGACGGCGGCGGAAACTCCGTCTGAAGGCCGCGCTCCTCGGACGCTCCGGGGGCGGGCAGACGAGCAAGGTCCACCTCGCCGCCGACCGGAAATGCCGCCCGTTGGTGTTCGTCCTGACCACAGGCCAGGCCGCGGACAGCCCGCAGTTCATTCCTGTACTCAAGCGGATACGGGTCCGCGGGCCCCTCGGTCGCCCCCGTATTCGGCCGGACTCCATCGCCGGGGATAGGGCCCACTCATACCGCGGTAACTGGGTCCACCTGCGCAAACGCCATATCAAGGCCGTCATCCCGGAGAAGAAGGACCAGGCCGCCAACCGGAAGAAGAAGGGCTCCCGGGGTGGTCGGCCCGTCAGCCTCGACGCCGGCCGGTACAAGGAGCGGAACACCGTCGAGCGCCTGATCAACAAGCTCAAGGCCTGGCGAGGCATCGCCACCGGGCAATGCCTCCGCGTCGGACCGCTCATCTCAGTGGCCGACGAGCGCGTGAAGGAGTTCCAGGCCGGCCTGCCAGTCGCCGAGGCCGCTGTCGGAATTGATGTGGCCGTGGCTTCCGATGAGATGCCATTGCGCTTGCCAATCGTGCGCGTACGAGGCGGACGTCGTCGGGTCGCAGTAGGGGTCGTTGTCGCTGGCCACCGTCAGGCCCCGGCACGGCAAGGGGCGAGCGGACAGGTCCAGGAACGTTGATGCGGCCTGACGGGGGAACGCCGGGCCCTGAGGATGGGGCGGGGCCACCAGGAACGCCGCAATCCCCTCGGGGCGCGCCCGGTCCAGCCACTGAGCGGCCGCCCAGCAGCCGAGGCTGTGAGCCACCAGCGCGACCTGGCTGTCACGTCGGGAAGCGACCTCGTAGGCGGCCTGGACGGCGGCAACCCAGTCCTGCAGGTCCGGCATGCTCCACGATGCTGGTGCGATCCGGACCGCGGATTCTCCCCACTGCTTCTCCCACAGGCTCTGCCAGTGCTTGTCGTCCGAACCGTCGATCCCAGGGATGATGACGTACGCGACCATCGCTGACCGCCTTTCCAGTCGTGGTCCCCACACTTCGTGGGCTCGCCCTGGAGGGATTGTCTATGAATCAGCGGCAGCGTTGCGGCTCAGCAAGTGATCTCAAAGAAAGCGGGCGTGACAACGATGGAATCACTCGACGAGATCGACCGTGCCATCCTGGAACTGCTCCAGACGGACGGCCGGCTTACGGGCGCCGAGGTCGGACGGCGGGTCGGGCTGTCCCAGCCGGCAGCCAGCGCCCGCATCCAGCGCCTGGAGAAGAACCGGATCATCACCGGCTACCGTGCCGTCGTCGCCCCAGCCGCCGTCGGGCTGAACATCCGTGCCGTCGTCCGGCTTCGCACCACCCACGCGCAGCTGACCCAGGCACTCACCCTCGCCGCCCAGACCCCCGAGGTCGTCTCGATCCTCCGCGTGACCGGCGAGGACTGCCTGCTGTTCGACGTGCACTGTTCTCACGCCGGACGCCTCGAGCAAGTTGTGGACTCCCTCGCCCGCTACGGACCGGTCACCACCTCCGTCGTCCTGCGCAGCTACCCACCCAAGTCGCTGCCAACGGCGCCGTCCACAACGGCATGAACCACAGCCGGGTTCTGTCTCCACCCTGCGGAGATCCCGAGCCCGCGCCGCATCACCGCATGGCTCATGCGCAACCGCGACCGCCTCAGCACCCAGGAGACCGAGCACCTCGACCAAGCCCGCCCCGCATGCCCGGACATCGCGCGGGCATGCGACCTCGACCGAGCCTTCACCGACCTCGTCCGCAACCGTCGTCGAGGCCAACTGCTGCCTGCCTGGATCCGGCAGGCCGAGGAATCCGACGTTGCCCCCGTCGCCAAGTTCGCCGCTTTCCTCCGCCAGGACTTCGTCGCCGTCACCGCCGGCCTCACCCACGAGTGGAGCTCCGGAAAAATCGAAGGCCACGTCAACCGCGTGAAAACGATCAAGCGAGCCATGTACGGCCGGGCCTCGTTCCGACTTCTCCGCATCCGGATCCGCACACGGCCGTACTCACGTAATCGCCCAGCTCAGCGGCTTACCGCCACAGGTCGGCGCCCTCGCGTCCACTCGGATCCATCGTCAGCAAGTCCTCGTGAAGGCCAGCGAGGGGGCGACCGGTGGACGACCCGTCGTTACCAGACTCCGTGACCACCCAGCCGACATCCACGCCGGACACGTTCACGTCCCCACCGCAATCCAACTCGTCAACCACAGCGAAGACAGCTTCGTAGGCAACAGCCCGCGCCAGGAGCACCAGGTCGTTCCTGTCCGCCCCCGCGTCCAGCAGACGCCGGGCCGCCGCCACCTGCTCCAACGCTCCCTGGTCTGCCCAGCCGTCGATCGCACCACGCCACAGCGAACGGAGCAGCACGAAGCGTGCCAGCTGCGGCTGATTCTCAACGATCTCCGACCTCGCCCAGTCGGAAGCGTCCGCCGCACCCAGCGCCTCAAACTGCGTCCGGAGCGACTCCGCCACAGTCCGCTTCGACGGAGCAAGTCCAGACAACCATGACTGCCATGTCGTCTCGGCATCATCCATCGCACCAGAATGCCCCACCGACCGCCCTACATCAGCAAGATCAATCGTTCACGGAATCGCGGCCAGAGCCTTGAATTTCCCCTCCCCGTGCTCGAAGGTCGGCCAGACCTGTTCACCCCGATTGCCCCAACATGTGGGTCGTCCGGTGCGGACCGGTTCGCACCGGACCAGGGTCGTCGCGTGACCGCGTTCTGTCCGGTTTCGTCGGGTGAGGCCGAGTGATGACGGGGGCCGTTGGTAGTCGCTGGCGCGGTCCATGGCCTTCGCGAGCGGCGAGCCGATTCCGGGCGAGGACGCGGACCCATGTGTGCGACCAGGGCCTCGCCTCCGCCGGCGACGTGGACTGGCGCACCGGCGACCTGCTGCTGATCGACAATGTGCTGATCGGCCACGGACGCCGGCCGTACGCTGGCCCCCGCCGGGTGCCGGTGGCCATGTCCTGAGCCACTGCCACCGTCTTTCTCCGCCTCATGTCTGCAGGTCAAGGCCGGGGGACGGGCTCCCTGGGGGCCAGCACGCGCCCCGCCCCGGCTGTCTATTCGGCGCGCAGGGAGTTTGCCGTTCCGGCCTTCGCCGCCCAGCCGGCAGGGCCGAGCGCGCCGACGAGCGCGATGACCAACCCGGCGAGTCCCAGCAGCATCAGCTCCCACGGGGGAGTACACCGACAGCAGGGACTGCGAGTGCCCGGAGTTCGCGGCGTGCGCCATCACCGGCACCACGGCATGGTGCAGGAATACTCCGGCGGGGACTCCGACGATTCCGGCGACCAGGCCGACGCAGGGGACCGAGCACACCACCATGGAGAGGGTCTGACGCGGCGTCATGCCGATCGCCTTGTACACGCCGATGTCGTGAGCTCGCTCGCGGATCTGCAGCGCCACGGTGTTCAGCACGCCGAGGCCGGCGACCACGGTGATCAGGACCGTGAGCATCGTGATCAAGGTGAGTACGGCGAGGAACTGCGTGGTCGAAGCCTGGGACGAGGTGGCCCGGTAGGAGTGGCCGAGCGCCGCGGACACTGTGTTGGTGTACGCCTGCGCGCTGGTGCCGGGCTGGAGGGCCACGTCGAAGTGCTGCGGCTGCGCGCCCGGGTCCAGGCGGGAGAGCGTGGTCGGGCTCAGGTACAGGTCGGCCTGGCTGCCGGTCTTGAACACCGCGCCCACGATGCGGAACGTCAGCCGGTGCGGGCCGGAGATCAGTGTGTACGTCGACCCGACCGAGGTCCCGGTGTCGGTGAGGAACAGGGTGTTCACGTCGACCTCCGCGGCTCCTGGCGAGGCGGAGTACCAGTGGCCGGAGATCAGCGGAATCCCGCTCGAGGACGGGGTGTCGCCGTAAGCGACGGCGGACGCCTTCTGCGCCGCGCCGGGCAGGCTGAACTGGGCGTCGGTCTCGGTCATGTAGTACCGCGTTTCCGGCCTGCCCCTTCAGCACCGATTCGACCGCGCGCTGCTGCGCGTCGCTCAGGGAGGGGGCCTGGCCGCCTGTGCCGCCTCTTCTCGCTTCGCCTCGCGTCATGATCTCCGCCCTGGACTGCCGCCACCGGTGGCGGCAGTTGCTCGCTGGGGTCCGCGGACCTCGTCAGGAGCTTCGGTCGTCTGCCGTGGAGCGCGTTTGCCGCGTACCCGGGCCGGATCGAGGTGTACGACGTGGCACGGTCGGCTGACATGACGCGGCAGGCCGCCACAGTCATCGGCGGCTTCGTCACTCTGGGCCGTAGTACAGCCGGAGGAACTCCTCCATCGCCGCGTCGACGCCGGTGCGGTCTCCGGTGGCGAGCAGGTCCAGCAGGAGACCACGGACGGTGGCGAGTCCCAGCCTGGCACGGTTCCGGGCCACGGCGGGGTCCGCCCCCGCCCCCACCTCGGCGGCCACGAGCGGCTCCAGCCAGTCCGTCACCAGCCCTTCGAGGACCGGGACGGCCTCGGGGCGGCCCCGCAGCGCGTGCCCGCAGATCTCGAAGAAGAGCCGCTCCTGACCGGCCAGCCGGGGATCCGTCAGCTGCCGCCACAGTCGCCGGGCGACATCGGCGGGCGAGAGACCGGGCTCCAGGCGGAGCCGGGACATCAGATCGCGCTGGCGCTGCTCCGACGTGCGGACGATCTCGACGAACAGTTGTTCCTTGGACCCGAAGTAATGGATCAGCATGCGGTGGCTGACGCCGATCGCAGCGCCCAGGCGGCGCAGGCTCAGATCCCCGATGCCGTGCGCCGCGACGTGGTCGACAGCCGCGTCCACCAGTTGGGCGCGCCGATCCGACTGCGGGCCGTGCCCGGCCTGCCCCTCGGAGTGCGAGGCGTCCGTATTCACCACACCACGAGTGTACCCATTGGTACATGCCGCATGTACCGTGTGGTACATGAAGTCTGTCACCGTGTCGATCGACGTACCGCAGACGCCCGAGCAGGTCTACGACTTCCTCGATGTCATGGCTCACCACGAGCGCTTCACCGACCACTACCTGACCAACTGGCGCTACAGCGGCCCCAGCCGGGGCCCCGGATCGCGCGCCACGGTCACCGCCGCGCTGGGCGGCGCCAAGACCGACGTCACCATCGAGGTCGTCGAGGCCGAGGCGCCGGGGCGCATCGTCGAACGCAACGTCAGCGCGGGCGGCCGGCGCCTGGCCCACGGCGCCTACACCATCGAACCGCTGCGCAGCGGCGGGAGCCACATCACGTTCACGTACGCCTGGGCACGCGCGCCTCTGGCCGACCGCCTGTTGGCCCCCATCGTGCGGGTCACGATGCGTCGGGCCAATCACACCGTCATGCAACGCCTGGCCACCGAGCTGGCTCGCCACCTCACCGCTGCCGATTCCTGAGGGCGGTGCAGACCCGCCGCTTGTGCCCAACCAACGCACGATTCAAGGCCAGGGCCGCCCCGCCCCGCCTCCACGCCAGATTCGTACGCGTCCAGGAACGGGGAGGTCACGGTCACAAGGCACGACGAAAAGGCATGATGGTGGCAGGGCCAACCGGGCGGGGCCCGCACATCGCAGGGTCCCGGTCCATCGCCCGCTCGGCCACGAGCCGGGACTCGCATTCCGGATCGAGACTGGTCTGCTCGTCGCCCCGGCCGAACCACCAGTGCGGCGTCACCCACGCACTGTTCACGGCTCCTGAACGACGGTGCCCTGGTGGTAGAGGATCTTCCAGTCGCCGGCGTCGTGCTGCCAGATCGTCGCCCGGCGTGTTCTCCGCCCGTCGAGGACCAAGGTGTACGTCAGGAGATACAGGTCGGCGGCCAACTCCCGGCAATGGAAATCGGACGTCTCCCAATCCTCGGTCGGCGGCTGCTTGTAGCGCTCCTCAAGGGCGTTCAGCACGTGGGCGCGGCTGTAACGTCGCCCCGACGCGCCCGTCTCCCAGAAATCGGGCGCCGTCATAGCCTCGAAATCGGCTCTTGTCGTTCCGAACTCCGGTCTGTGAAAGAGCGGTTCCCTACGAACGAGCTCGTCGAGAACTCCATGCAGTCGCTCATCGGTAACGAGATCAGGTTCCATCCTCAACAGCTAACAGAGCGAAGCCCGGCCAGGCATCCGAGTTTGCGGAGGACACACGGGGAGGTGGACGCCCCGGGCAGACGACCTCACTCGACCCACGTAAACCCCGACCGCCGATTCGAGCTCAACACGAACAACCGACTCGACCTGGTCCTCGATGCAACGGTGCCCGGCCCCGCGCCACACCCGAGGCGCAGGCCGTCGAACTCCCGCGGTACCGCCCCACGCCCCTCCTCGCCCGGGAGACGAACGGTGACCTCGCCCGTGTGGTCCCCCACTTGCGTGCCAAGCAGCCCAAGCCACCACCGACGCCGATCACCGGGCCCTCAGCCCTCTCGTCGGCCGTCTCGTCGGCCGTCGCATCGCCCGCACAGGATTCACCCTGATCATGCCCCCCCGATGGGGCGGCTGGACCAGCGAGCTCGACCTGTCCGTCGAACTCTTCGGCCGCTACTCCCCCAAGCACACCGAGCAGATGCGCATCGCCGCCGCCATCGGCCGTACAGACACCCGACCTGGCGGTGCTCGGAATGCTCATCAATGCCCTCGGCCCCTGGTCCGCGGCCGAATACACGGCCGTGCACGGCCAGAAAGCCCCGCGTCCCTGACGGATGGCTCACACCATGACTGGGCCTTCTCAGCTTGTTGTTTGAGACAGGGCAACCGTGTGAGTCAGGGGCCTCTCAACGCCGCCTGTGCGGGCCTAGGTTGAGCAGCACGTTGCCGAGCTGGTCGGACGTGAGGGCCGGTGCGGGCAGCGGATGTACGGACGGGCTGGCGCGAAGGCCGTCGAGGAGCAGGGCGAGCGGGCGGTGCCAGGCCTCCGGGGCGACCGTGGTGAGCGCGGGAACAGCCCTGCCCAGTGCTGCCAGGGTGAAGAGCAGGTCCTCGGTGGTGAGGTCGGGGCGCATGGTTCCCTGCTCCTGACCGCGCCGGAGCAGCTCGTCGATGGTTTCACGGTTGTGGGCGTGGATCGCCTCCAGGGAAGTCACGCCTTCCAGGTTCGTGGTCATGAGGTCATTGGTGCCACGGTCTGCGGCCAGGCCCGCGAACACTGTTCGCAGGTACTGCGTCAGTCCCGTCCACGCGTCCTCGGCGGTTCGTGCCCGCTCGCCCGCTGCTGTGGTCTCCGTGAGCGCATCTCGGAAGACCTCGTCGACGAGCGCTGCACGGGTCGGGAAGTGCCGGTAGAGGGTGGCGTTGCCCACGCCCGCCCGCCGGGCGATTTCATCGAGCGGGGCGTCCAGGCCGTGTTCGGCGAAGACCTCGCGGGCTTTGTCCGTCAGCAGCTTCCGGTTGCGCAGCGCATCGCGGCGTCCCACCGGCGGACGGTCGTCCATTGTGTCTCCCTCTACTCACCCCGTACCGGGGAGCGTTCCCCGGTACGGATGCTATCGTCAGCCGAGTAAACGGGGACCGATCCCCGTTTTGGTTTACGCGGGCGGGGCGTCCCCGGTCGTTCACGGGGAGGGGGAAGCATGTCCGGCACGGCACTTGTGCTCGGCGGCGGGGGGCCGGTGGGCGGGGCCTGGTTGGCCGGGGCGCTCGCCGGGCTCGCCGAGGCCGGGATCGATCTCGGCAGCGCCGAGGTCGTGATCGGCACCTCCGCCGGTGCCGTCTTCGGGTCCCGGCTGCGGTGCGGCGTCCCGGCCGCGGATCTGTACGAGCGCCAGCTCTCCGGAGCAGACGCGGTCCGTCTGCCTGTGACCGCGCGCCAGACAGCGCGCTTCCTCTGGGCGGCGCTCGGCTCCCGCCATCCCCAGCGGTCCGTCGAACGCCTCGCCCGGGCGGCGCTGCGCGCCCGGACCGGGCCGGAGTCGGATGTCTTCGACACGGTCGGCGCGCTCCTGGGCAACGTACGCGACTGGCCCGGGCGGGAGCTGCGCATCACCGCGGTCGACGTGCGGACCGGACGACTGGAGGTGTTCGACTCACGCTCCGGAGTGACACTGCTCGAAGCGGTCGCGGCGAGCTGCGCCGTGCCCGTCGTGTGGCCGCCGGTCACCGTGGCGGGCCGGCGCTGGATGGACGGCGGCAGTCGTTCGACCGCCAACCTCCAGCTCGCACGCGGGTATCGCCGGGTGCTGGCGGTCGTGCCGGTCCCCCGGGCGGTCGGGCCGCATCCGAGCGCCTCGCAGCAGGCCGCGGAACTGTCCGACGGCGGGGCGCGCGTCATCCTGCTGTCCCCCGACCATGCCGCGCGCCGCGCGATGGGCCGCAACATGGCGGACGACACGCGCCGGCCGGCTGCCGCCCGCGCGGGCTACGCCCAGGCCAGTGCACTGGCCCCTACCGCGGCCGACGTCTGGCAGGGGTGATCTGCGTCGATGCGCACGTTGCCAAACTGCCCTAGACCGCGCGAAGTTGAAGTCATCGGCCGCACGAGGCGATGATGCTCCTGGTAAGTGGGTATTCCACCGACCACCCGCTCATGAGCCTCGCCCAAGGCGTCCTCAGCCTGCATCTGGCCAGCTCAGACTGAGAATGAAAAACACTCAACGAGTTTGGTGCACGAGGGTGCCCCGCGGGAGGCGCTCACGGAAGTGGTGCGCTGATCCCGGGCCGGCCGTACTCGGTCGTCGCCCCGCTGGAGGTCGGCCGTGCCTCCTGGACCGCCGTGCTGGACGCGGTCCGCCTGGGACCCGGCGCCGACGGTGCCGCCATCACCGCCGCCCAGATCCGCGAGGTCGTCGAGCGACTGGTCGCCGTCGCCGAGTGGAAACACGGGGACCCCGAGATCCGCGTGGCTCTGCACGCCGGATACGACACACCCCGCATCGCCCGCGCGCCCACGCTCATCACCGGAAGGGCACCAATCCCCGTCGAACCGGCTGAGCGTCACATTCAGGGCATGTCCCCGAGGTAGACGGAGCCGTTCGCGGGCTGTTCGGTGCCAAGTGCGGCGAGAGATGCCGTCAGCCCGAGCGGCAGCAGGACCAGTTCACTGACCGTGCCCAGGGGATGCCAGATGACGGCTGATTGTGTGCGATCTGGTGCCGTTGCCGGCGACGTGACGTCCGAAGCCGGTTGAGCTTTGAAGTACAGCTGAAGTTGCTGCAATTGGGTTCGGTGATACGGGTTGGCCGGGTGCCGGTCCGGCAGGTACTCGCGGACCCATAGCAGTTCACCGATGTCGACCTGCAGTCCGGTCTCTTCCTTCACCTCCCGGCAAGCGGCCTCTGCGGCCGTTTCACCAGGCTCTACACGTCCGCCGGGCAGAACATGGAACTCTCGGTCGTTATCGCGATGCCGGATGAGGAGGACGCGGCCATCCTGGTCCACGACGACTGCGCGAGCACTGACCCGCAGCGCGGCCTCGCGGGTACGTGGTTCGGCGCTGGATTCCGACAGCGAATGACCGTTCATCCAGACAGCCTACGGGCGCACGCAACCGGGATGCCGCGATTCGGACTGCGTGAGACGTCGGCGGACGCCGTGCACAACAATCCCTCCAGCTCTGACGACTGCTGTTGAGACTCGTCGACAACCGATGCCCGTTCTCACCCGTGCGGCCATTCATCGCCACGTATTCGGGCGTGGAGGTGTTCGTCATGCCACCCGTCCGCATGCAGTAGGGCGCTTCGCATAGTGCCTTCCAGGGCGAAGCCGGCCTTCGTCGCAACCCGACAGGACGCCGGGTTGGTTACGGAATGAGTGAGGCGCAGCCGGTGCAGACCCAGGTCATCCACCGCCCACCGGCTGAGGCGCACAGTGGCATCGACCATGACTCCGCCACCACGACCAACCGGCAGCATCCAGTAAAGGATCTCAGCGCTCCCGCCCTTGAGATCCATGTCCCCCCAACCGATCAAACCCATCGGTTGCTCACCGAGCCGCGCGATGGCCCAGATCGCTGCCTGCTCGGACACCCAGCGCTCATGCCAGCGTGCGATTTTCGCTCGGGCGTCCTCCAGGGAGACGTCACGCCCTGGACGGCTCCACTGCTGAATGTCCGGGTCGAGACTGGCATCCACGAGAGTCTGGGCATCGTCTTGTCGCCACGGGCGCAGTTCCACGTTCCCTGCAAGCCGGAACGCGGGTTGTTCGATCTGACTCATCCGGCCGGCAGGTACTACGGCAGGTGTCGAAGAGATCATCGCTGCATCATGCCACCTGGGCACCGCCGCTCAGCGGGCATCTCCAGGTCGTGCAACAGGCACTGACATGACGTCACTGCGTGGAGGCGGCCCGCCGGTCGAAGGGCGGCTGGTCGGAGATTCCGATGCCCGTGTACCCGTCGCTTACCCGTGCTCTGGCGGAGGCATTGATCGATGTTCTCTCCTTCGTCGAGGGCTGCGTTGACGGTCAGATGGATCCGGACGACGAGGAGAGCAGGAGGCGCCCTTGTCATTCAGGTATGCGTAAACGCGCTGGTAGCTGCCCTTGTGGCCGAGCGGCACGATCTCCTCCCACAGTTTCCATGCATTGGTGCAGCCCCCAAGCCAACGGTCGTCCAAGCAGGGCTTGAAGTCGTCGAAGGACGGAGGGCCGGTTCTGCCACTGACCGGTGAACAGCTCCTCCGGTCCGGGGCCGGTCGGCGAGCCGGTGTCCTCGCGGACAGGATGAAGCGGGCGGTTGTGGGGCCCGTTCGGTCTCGGGTTCGGGTTCGGCTTGAGGTGCCCCGGGGTCAGGATGCGCAGACAGTGGCGGTCTGGGCGACGCTCCGCTCGGCGGCCTCACTCAGGTTGTGCCGGAAATGCCACCGGTCCGCGGCCGGGACCGCCTGCGCGGCTCCGGCCCCGGCCCCCTCGGCGTAGAACGACGAGCCAGGCGGCCGGACTCCATGCCTCCGAGGCTGGGAGCAGATCATTCGGGCCGCGCGGGTTTCGATGTCCGCCAGGACGGTGCCGGAGTGGCAGCCCTTGCGGGTGGGCGCACCCTTGGACGCCGACCACCTGCGGCGCCGGTACGGGCCGGAACCCGGGGCGACCAGGACCCGCACCGCGGGCAGGCGGAGCCAACCGCGGTGCCCTGCGCGTCAACACGCACCATGTCGACTGTCACATCCATCGACAGCATCGCGATGTCCGCGATCGACAGGAACAACAGCTCCTTCAGGAAGCGGAATCCGGCGCCAGAGCCGCAGAGGGGCGCGGTGGTGCATCGGAGGCCACATTCCACCTGGTTTGGTCAATGTTTACTTTTCCGGAATCGGTCTGCATAGTGGCGCCTCGAAATATTGGCGGGTTGAGCCGAGAGGGCCTTTTCTTGTCCCAGATCAACGATGGTGCCGCGCGCGAGGTGGAGCTTGAGCGAGTTCAGGTTTCCGTCATAGGCGAGCTGTTCGACGAGCGGCTGGCCGGGGCGCGGGAGCAGCTGGCGCGCGTGCTCGCGTCGCCTTCCGACAGCGCGGGCGAAGCGTACGAGAGGGAGGTGGCGGCCGGGCGGCTGGCGAGGGAGGTCCGTCGGCTGGAAGGGGCCGAGGACGGGTTGGTCTTCGGCCGGATCGACCTGGCGGACGGAACCGTCCTGCGGATCGGGCGGCTGGGGCTGCACAGGGACTCGGACGAGCTGCCCTTGCTGGTGGATTGGCGGGCCGAGGCCGCACGGCCCTTCTATGAGGCGACGCCGGTTCACCCCATGGGGCTGCGGCGGCGCCGCCATCTGCGCCTGGCGGGCCGCACGGTGGTGGGGGTGAGCGATGAGCTGCTTGACGGTTCCGCGCCCACTGGACAGGACGTGGTCGGCGACGGTCCGTTGACCGCGGCGCTCCAGGCTCGGCGCACGGGGCGGATGGGTGCGGCGGTTGCCACGCTGCAGGCCGAGCAGGACGCGATCGTCCGGTCGCCGCACCGCGGGGTCTCCGTGGTGCAGGGTGGTCCGGGCACCGGAAAGACGGTGGTGGCGCTGCACCGCGCCGCGTATGTGCTGTACGCGTTCCCGAAGGCAGCCGAGCGCGGCGTGCTCGTACTGGGGCCGAACGCGCGGTTCCTCGACTACATCAGCCAGGTCCTGCCCTCGCTCGGGGAGAACGACGTCGTCCTGGCGACGTGCGAGGAACTGGCCGGCGTCGTACCGGACGCCGCGGAGCACTTCGAGGTGGCGCGCCTGAAAGGGAGTGCCGCGCTGGCCGACGCGCTGGCCGCTGTGGTCCGCTCACGGCAGGCCCCGGGCGGCGACTTCGACGTCCGGGTCGGGCAGGAGTGGATTCGTCTGCGGGACGGGGATGTCGCACAGGCGCGGGAGTCGGCACAGACCAGTGGTCTCGCGCACAACCGGGCGCGTCGGCTGTTCAAGGAGCTGCTGGTCGACGCCCTCATCCGTGAGCTGGCCCGCAGCGGCGCCGAGGCACTCGAACGGATCGACGCCGAGGTCGCGCAACTGACCGGCCTCGACCTCGACGGGGCTGCGGCAGCGGACCTGCGCCGCCTCGGTCTTGACGACGCGCCCGCCACAGGTGCCGACGAGTTCGACGCCGACGCCGTGCGCGCCGACCTCCTGGACGATGCCTTGATCGATCAAGCCGTCGAGGACCTGTGGCCCCGGCTCACGCCCGGCGATGTGGTCCGCGCCCTGCTGACGGACGGCGACGCGCTGGCCGCGTACCTGCGGCAGTTCACCGCCGACCAGCGTGCCCTGCTGTGGCGAACGCCCGGCGCCCCCTGGACGGACGCTGATGTGCCGCTTCTCGACGAGGCGGCGAGCCTGGTCGACGGCCCGCCCGAGCACGCCTTCGGGCATGTCGTCGTCGACGAGGCACAAGAGCTCACGTTCATGCAGTGGCGGATGATCGTGCGCCGTTGCCCGGGCAGGTCGATGACACTGGTCGGAGATTTCGCCCAGGCAGGCCCGGCGACGGTGGCCCGGGACTGGAAGGAGGCACTCGGCCCGCACTTCGGACGGCGCTTCGACCTGCGCACCTTGACCGTCAGCTACCGGACCACGCAGGAGATCCTCGCCGCCACAGGGGACTTGCTCGCCCGGATCGCCCCGGGTCGTCCACCGGTCCGCTCGATCCGGCGCGGCGAGGTGCCTCGAACCCTTGCCGCGGCGCCTGAATCGCTTGTCACCGCCCTCGTGCGGGAGCTGCGAGAGCAGGAGGCCGCGTACCCGGGCGAGTTGGTCGGGGTGATCTGCGCCGATGGCAGGGCGGAGCAGCTCGCGGCTGCGGGGATCGAGCAGCATGCCCGACTGGTGCCGGCGTCACAGGCGCGCGGCTTGGAGTTCGACGCGGCCATCGTGGTCGACCCGGACGGGATCACCGCCGCCCGCCCCGGGGGCGAGCGCGACCTGTACGTCGCCCTCACCCGGGCCACCAAGCGACTGTGCACCATCACCGTCCCGCCTGTCGTGAAGATCGCGAGATGAGAGTGAACGAAGCCCCTTTCAGACGTCACGGCGGATGCGCAGAAGTACAGCCAGGACGATGGCCGTGGCCGGGGGGCTCAGCGCTGCGTGCCGGGCACCGCGAGCGAGACGGCGGACACACTCGGCCCGCGGCTACCAGTCCCCGGTGGCACATGTCCGCTCCCCCGCGCGGGAGCCGGCCGCCGCCCGCCCGACCACGACCGCGGCCTGAGAGCATCGAGCACCTGGGCACACCCGTCCCGGACCGCCGAACCAGCCCTCCCGCGCGGTGCCGCGCATCGATCCGACGACCCGCGTGCCGCGTACCACCGTCGCCGGCGCCCGCCCATCGGCGTCTGGCGCGAGCACCGGCCGTTGCACGGCGGCGGCAGCCCTGTGCTTCCCGACAAGCCACGGGCCCGGCCGCCCGCGGCCGACTGAAGCGCACCCGCCGCCGGGCCCTGTCGACAGGGAGGGAACGCTACAGGTGACCGCGTGCGGGACGCGGATACCGAGGACCAGCCGCCTGGGGCGCCCTGTTCGCCCGGGCCGTGAATGAGCGTCCGGTGCAGTTCGTACGCCGGCGGGCACGAGGCCGTGGCCACTTCCGCCTGCGCCCCCGAACCGGTGCGCGTGGCTGAGGCTGCCGCCTCCAGCCGCCTACCTGGTGGCGGGCGTCGCTTCAGATCCGGCGCTCATAGGCGCGGATCTCGGTGGCGATGGCGGCGTAGTCGGCGCTGTCAACGTCGCCGTGGAGCTGTAGGACGTCGTGGCCTTCTGCAGTGAACTCGTAGGTGACCTCATGCCAGTAGCTCTCCTTGTAAGGGTCGTCGACGAGCGTTTTGAGGGCACCGAGGTTGTAGGTGACGCGGGTGGAAGCCTCGCCGTTGACCTGGATCCAGAACTTGGCGTCCTTGTCGAAGTCTCCGCCGTTGTTGTGGCCGGCCCGCAACTTGACGGTCACGCGGCAACCGGGGGTGGTCAGGAGTTCCTGCTGGATTTCGCCGGCCTGATTGCCGTTGAAGTTGACGGCCTGGGACAGATTGCCCGTCCTGGCGAACGCGGAGCTGAAGATGTCGATGTTGCCGCTGGTGACCGCCCAGCCGTCCAGGCTGGGGTTGCTTTCGACCCTGAGCCACTCGCCGGTGACGTGCGGGCCCAGGAAGCGAGGGTTGACCACGTGCAGTTCCTGGCCCAGCCCGGTGTAGTAGGCGTTGGGCTTGGCCCGCGGACTGTCGGACAGGTCGACGATTGTTCCGTTCTTGGGCATGCTGATGCCCCTTCCGTTGAGGCGGGTGCTACTTGCCGTTGTCGCAGTGGCACGACAGGCGTGCCGTCAAGGAGCGATTTCGTGGGGCGCAGTGGCGCCGGGACGGCCAGTCCTGCTCCGTCCCCGCAGCGGCCTCTCCTCCGCCTTGACTGCGCCCAGCCCTCAGCGCAGCGCTGTCTACTCCCGAGCAGGTGCCAGATGCGAAAGCGGGGCGCGCTCCTGCTCGTGCTGAGAGATAGAGGCCGATGACTTACCCGTGAAAGCCGCTCCAGGATTTCCATCATCAACTGTGACAGCAGCGTTGCCGCACGTGGACACAACGGAGCACGGAAGCGTTTCCGGGAGGGGCGCACTGTCGCCAGTACGCCCCCCCCACGAGACACTCGGCCTTCCGCTGCGAGAACGGACAGTGCCGCCTGCGGTCGGGTCAGCGGCGATGTCCGCCACAATGGCCACCGCGATGGTCGGGGTCGCCGCCCGAGGAGACGGCGTCGACGAAACGGCCTCGGTCGTTGCGCGGAGTCGCGGTGTCGCCATCGTCGTCCCGCACCTGCCTGCGCCGATGCTGATACCGTCGCCGCGGTCGTCCCGGCCGCGGAGTCGTACTGCACACCGCTGATGCAGACCGCGGGGTGCCGCGAGTAGCCGGGGTGGTGGCCCGCGGCCGCGTCCGGCAGCGCCGCCGCGCCCACAAACGCAACCGCTGCAACGGCGACGGCGACGGCGGTCAGGTGACGTACAGAAGACGGCGTTCACCCGAAAGTGAGTACCAAAGCCCCGTCTTCGTGACGCACGAGGGCCCCAGCAAGGACGAATTCCAGGAGCCCTCGTCCATGCGCCGCTACAAGCCGTCCGTGGTCACGACACCGAGGCGACCGGCCACTCCACGTCCCCGTAATAGCCGTAGTGGCCGTTGACGGTGGCCCAGAAGCCCACCCGCACCACGTACGCGCCGCTGCCAGGGTGGTAGTTCTGACCGTTGTCGCTGATCCAGATCGCGTCGTTGGTGCCGGGCCCGTACCACGTGCCCATGCAGCCGTAGTCGTGCACATAGGACCAGCCACCGAAGCCGTCCGATTTCCACAGTTGCGCGCAGGGGAAGACGGCCGGGTGGCCGGAGCCGCTGCCGGGGTCGAGCGTGACGGCGATGCGGGCATAGAAGCCACTGCCGTTGTTGCCCCACTGGTCCTCGATACAGGATTCCAGGTGGATACCGTGGCCCGCGTCGGCGAAGCTGCCGGTTCTGTCCGAACGGCAGCCCCAGTTACTGGTCGCCGCCGAAGCGTTGCTCGTGCCTGTCACAAAGGTGTGTTCCGGCCTGCCTTCCCACGCCCTGCGGAGCGGTCCTGGCCGGTCGGACCCTCCTCGCGTCCTGGCGTGGAGACCGCAGACGACGGCCGAGCAGCAGGATGATCACGTCGAACTGGCTCGACGGCAGGACGGCCATGGCCGTGTAGAGGCCGGCCCAGGACCGCAGCCCGGGACCATACGGCTCACATTACGGCCGGATCTCAGGCCGAAGCCCGGTTTCCGTCGGCCGGGCGCGTCGTTGCGTTACAGGGGCCGACCTGGTCGTCGCGCTCACCGCATGGGCCGGGCCGGTGCCGCTCGCCACGGTCATGGCGGCCGCGGTCGGGCCGCTGGGGCGGCTGGGGCTGACCGGTGTGGGATGCGTGGCGGTGATCCTGATGTGGCGCAGGGAGCAACTGCCGGTGCGGGCGGAGGTGCTCACGGCGACGCTGTGTGCCTGTGGTGTCGAGGTGCTCGCCGTACGGCCGTTGCGGCTGTGGAGGTTCTCGCAGGCCGGCTGGCCCGCCTGACTCCCGTTCCACCATGCGCTGCTGGTCCTCGTCCGTCTGGTCGCGGCTCGTTCGCTGCGGCGGTTGGCGCGCCATGCGCTGGTGGCCGGCGTGCTGTGCTCCGGTGCGGCGGATTCGTCCTGCGGCTGGTGGTGCGCCGGAATCCGGTGATGCTGCCGCGCGTCCCGGTGATCGTCGCCGTCTGCGGGCCGACCGGCTTTGCCGGGGTCGCCGCCGAACGTGGACGTATCGGCGTTCGCCCCTGTCGTCGATGCCACCCGCGCTCACATCACCAGAACGCGCCCGCACAGCGCCTGCCTCCGACCTGGCACAACAACTCCCCCGGGGCCCCCACACCCCTCCTCGCCCGTGTGCTCCCCCACTGCCGTGCCCAAGCAGCACAAGCCACCACCGAAGCCGATCATGGCGGCCGGACCAGCGACCTCGACCAGTCCGCCGAGCTCTTCGGCCACTACCCCCCCCCGGACGCGCCGAGCAGATACGCATCGCCGCCACCATCGGCCGGACTTCCCGTGAAGGCTCAAGACCGTTCCCGGCCCCGAATCGCGGACCGCAGCGGCCGATCCCGCTCTGCCGCCGGTCGAAGGCCACGCCGGAGCCGCCGTGGAGGACGGCAACGAACTCGTCCTCGAGAGGGCATTCCACAGACCCGCGGCAGCGTCTGCGACGTCGGCGAACTGGCGGGACACGTCGGTGCCGTGCTACGCGAAGCGACGGCGCTCATGCGGGAGTTCAGTGGCCTGCCGGCTGACCTCGACCAATGGTGGGACGAGTGGGGCGTGCCGGAGGGCCGGTCGGTTTCCGACCAGCCCGAAGGACGAGTACGACGGTCGCCTCGCGGTCAGCATCGTCGAGTGCTGACTGGCGACGCCACCGCCGCGCATCACAGGGTCGCGGTCGTCCCCTCCCCGGACGCGCTGCCCGCGAGCCACTGGTCCCATCCCAGGTTGAAGTCCGCGTAGCCGTTGTCGGCCGGGGCCTTGGCACGGGGCGAGCCGGTGATGGTGACGGGGTCGCCCTGCTTGACCTGGCCGTAGAACCACTTGGCGTCCGACAGGGACAGGTGGACGCAGCCGTGCGAGCCGCGGGCGCTGCCGCTGCCCGGATTGGGGTCGCCGGTCGAGTAGTGCACGTATGTGCCGGTCTGGGTCAGGTGGATGTCCCAGGGCAGCGTCAGGTCGTAGTAGTTGGGGCTGCCCTTGTCGCAGCTGATGCCGACGCTGCAGGAGGTCATGTGAACCTTCTCCTCCTTGTCGATGACGGCCATCGTGCCGTTCCACGTCGGATACTGGGCGCTGCCCGCATTGATCGACAGGGTGCGCACCAGCCGGCCGTTCCGGGTCACCTTCATGGTGTGGCCGGTCACCGAGACGTCCGCGCGCACGTCGTCGCCGATGGTGAAGGTGTGCGTGTAGTTGCGCACGCCGTAGCGTCCGTTGCCGTTGCTGACGCCGTTCAGGTCGGCGTCGATCCGCACCTTCGTGCCGGAGGGCCAGTACGTCTTCGGCCTCCAGTCGGCGCGCTGGTCGCCCATCCAGTGCCAGGCGCCGACCACCGGCTGCGAGGCGCTCACCTTCATGTGCTTCTCGACCGTGGCCCGCGCCTTCGCCGCCACCGGGTTGGTGAAGACCACCGAGATCGGCATTGCCACGCCGACCGTGGTGCCCTGCTGCGGGGTGATCGTGTCCAGCAGCATCGGCGGGCCCGCGGGCTTCGTCGGTGACGGAGAGGCGCTCGCACTCGGCTTGCCCGACGCCTTTGCGTCGTTCCCGCTCGCCTTGTCGCTGCCACCCCCGCCACAGGCACTCACGCCCACCAGCATCGCACCCGTGACGAGTGCGATCCCTATGCCGCCCTTGCGCCGTCCCACGACCTGCCCCGTTCTCTCGTTCTTCAGCCCATCCGGCCCCGACTTCCTGATCAGACAGCAAGGGTGTGGGCCGCAGTTGCGTGCGTCGCGTAAAACGTGTCCCAAATCTCCGTGCACACTGCCACTCGGGGGCGTGGTGGAAGGCCGAACTCGCGGCAGGACACACGACACCCCGCACACTCAGCGGGACATCCCTGAACCAGCGCCGGCAAGAGGGTATTGCTTCGCCGCATGCCGGCCGGGCAGGGCGGCGAGCGGTGCGGTACGCCGGTGGGGCCGGTCCCGGGGCTCGCGCTTCGGGAACCGGCCCCGCCGTCGTCAGTGTCTGCCGTCTGTCACTGGCCGAAGCCGTAGGCGAACAGATGGTCGGTGCCTGTCGAGCCCGTCACCGGCAGGGTGATCGACGCCACCTGCTTGGACGCGTCGAGCGGGACCTTCGTGGCGAAGACGTAGGTCTTCACGCCGTCCCGGCCCCCGCTGCCGGTGTTCCGGTAGCCCGTCGTGACGGCCGTGGTGTCCCCCGCGAGCGGCTTGCTCGAACCGGCGTTGAGCGTCCAGTCGGAGAAGCCGACCGTCGCCTGCGAGGTGGTGCCGTCGGTGTAGGTGACGGTCAGCGTGCCCGAGACCCCGCTGCCGTCGGTCGGTGCGTTGGCCGCCGTGCCCAGCAGGCCCAGCGACGCACCGGACGTGCCGGCCGGCATCGGGATGGTCTGCCCAGCCATTTCCAGGTTGTCCAGCTGACCGGACGTCACCGTCGGCCAGATGTAGGAGATGCCGTCGACCGTGACGGTGGAGCCGCTCGTGACGCTGGCCGCCGACAGCGCGTTCTGCGAGAACGCCCAGCCGCCGCTGTCGAAGCCGCCCGAGAAGCTCGCGCCGTCGGGGTAGATGCCTTCATTGGTGTCGTACGGCCACAGCTCGCCGGCCTTGGCCACGGCCACGCGGAGGGACGCGCCGCTGAGCGCCGCCCCGGTGCTGTGATCGGTCAGGGCGAAGGTGATCGGGAACGTCCCTTCGCTCGCGCCCGCTGTCACATGGACCTTCGCCTCGGCGCTGCCCGAGGCGGGTACCGTCACCGAGCCGGACGTGGTGTCGAGCGTCACGCCGGAGGGCGCCGTCGCCTTCCAGTCGACGGTGACGTCCTTGCTGCCGAGGTTCGTGAGGTCGAGCGTGGCGTCACCGGACGCGCTCGGCTGGAGCACCAGGCCGTCGCTGGACGGGCCGGTCGCGGCCAGGACCCGGTCGCCGCCGGTGGTGTCCGACGGCGGCACCGCCGACGGGTCGGACGCCCAGGACTTGTTCGGCTGGGAGCCGAGGGTGAAGTCGACCGTGCCCGCGCTCTTGAACTGCTGGTACGTCAGCCAGGAGGTGTTCCACTGCTTGCCCTTGACCGCGAGGGACTGCACGTACGGGGCCCCGGGTGCCGCCTGCGGCGCGTTGATCTGCACGGTCTTGCCGCCTGCGAAGGTCACCTTGGCCACCGGGAACGCCGGGCTGCCGAGCGCCAGGGTGTCCGTGCCCGGGGTCTCGGGGTACATGCCCAGCTCGGACCAGACGTACCAGGAGCTCATCGCGCCGAGGTCGTCGTTGCCGAACGAGCCGACCGGAGCGTTGAAGTAGAGCTTCTGCTGGGCCTCGCGGACGGCCTCCTGGGTCTTCCAGGGCTGGCCCGTGTAGTCGTACTCCCAGGGGATCTCCACGCTGGGCTCGTTGCTCAGGTTGGCATTGGTGTTGCCGGGGTCGGTGATGTTGTCGAGGAGACTGTCCAGGAAGGACGAGTACGCCTTGTCGCCGCCGCGTGCCTGGATGAGCTGCTGCAGGTTGAAGGGGACCATCGGCGTGTACTGGGCCGACGTACCCTCCACGAAGCCGTTGGAGGTACCCGGGGTGAAGCCGCCCGCGAACTGGCCGTTCTTGTTCTTCGCCTGCATGTAGCCGGTCTGCGGGTTGAAGACGTTCATCCAGTCCTGGGCGCGGGTGGCGAACTTCGTGTAAACGTCCGTCCTCCCCAGTGACTTGGCGAAGGCGGCGAGGGCGTAGTCGGCGGAGTCGTACTCCAGCTGCGTGGAGACCGGGCCGTAGAAGTTGCAGCAGCCGTAGTCGTTCTCGTCCAGCGGGAGGTAGCCCTTGGCGTCCCGCACCGACTCACCCGGACGGTCGTTGTTCGGGACGGTGGCCTCGTGCTGCAGGGCCGCGAGCGCCTTGTCCGTGTCGAAGCCCCGCGCGCCGAAGGCGTACGCGTCGGTGATGATGCCGGCGGCCGGGTCACCGACCATGACGTAGCTCTCGCCGTTGTTCGACGCCCACTTGGGCAACAGGCCTGTCTGGTCGTAGCCGTTGAGCATCGAGGTGACCACGTCGCTGGTGACCTTCGGCTCGACCATCGCCATCAGCTGGGTCTGGGAGCGGTAGGTGTCCCAGCCGGAGTAGTTGGCGTACTGGGCCTGCTGGCCCTTGGCCAGCTTGTGGATCTGGTTGTCCATGCCCATGTACTGGCCGTTGTCGTCCGAGAGGACGTTCGGGTGCAGCAGCGCGTGGTAGAGCGCGGTGTAGAACTGCGTCTGCTGGTCCGAGGAGCCACCGCCGATCTGGATCTTGTTCAGCACCGCGTTCCAGGCGTCGTGGTTCGCCTGCTCGACGGCGTCGAAGTTCCAGTTCCTGATCTCGGTGGCGAGGTTGTCCGCCGCGCCTGCGTCACTGGCGTAGGAGATGCCGACCTTTGCTCTCACCGTTGGGTCGGAGGAGGTGTCGAACGTCAGGTACATGCCGTTCGCGCCCGTCGTGGGAGGCTCGGCGGAGGTGCCCGTGGCGCTCTTGCCGGTCGCTGACGTCCGGGGCGCCGCGCTGCCACTCGGGGCCGGGGACGGCGTGCCGGAGGGCTTGCCGGCGCTCCCGTGCACGGTCGGGGACGGAGCCGCGGGAACGGTGAAGTGCCGTTCCTTCAGCGGCTTTGACGGGTGGGCCTGCAGGTTCTGGCGGGCCTTGCCCGCTTTCAGCGACGTCGCGCCCGGGTTGACGGTGCTGCCGACCCAGGTGCCGCCGGCGGTGAACGGCCGGTCGAACTTGATGTCGAAGTGCAGCGTGTAGCGGTTGTTCGCGCCGCAGAAGTGGCCGCTGTCGATCGAGCCTCTGATCTCCTGCTTGTTCACCACCTGGACGCGGGTGCCGTCCACCTGTGTGGCGCCGCCGCTGAGCTTGAACAGCAGGTTCGCCTGCTTGCCCGCGGGGAAGGTGAAGGTGCCCAGGCCCGCTCGGGTGGTGTCGGTCAGCTGGGTCGTGACCCCGCCCGCGTCGGTGACCTTGTAGTACCCGATGCCGGTCTGCTCGTCGTCGTGCCTGAAGCCGACGGAGGCGTTGCCGAGGTCGCCCGGCAGCGTGCCGGTCACCGGCAGGACGGGCAGGTCACCCGCGACGCCGCAGCCGGGACCCGAGACATGGGTGAGGCTGAAACCGGACAGTTTGTCGTCGTTGTACTCGTAGCCGCCGCCGGAGGGGCGGTCGGGCGTCGTGTCGGGACCCCACTGCACCATGCCGGCCGGCATGTCGGGGCCGGGGAAGGTGTCCACCTCGCCCGAGGTGCCGATGAGGGGGTTGACGAGGGACGCGGGGTCCTTCGCCAAGGCCGGTGTCGCGGCGCTCTCGGCATAGGCGTCGCCGGTCGCCGGGAGCGGGAGCGCGGCGATTCCCAGGACGCAGATCACGGCCAGGCGTTGACGGAGTCTTTTGCGGTTACGTGGCGCAGCTGAACGTCGGGGTCGGACCATCGGTTGCCTCCGCAGCGGTTCGTGCTTCGCACAGGTGCTGACGTGCCGAAGGACGGGGACGTCGTCATGGCAGGCAACGTTGTCAGGCCGCTGGGGGAAGCGGCCGTAAAACATTGCCCATCACCCGGGTGGCGTTAAAACCGTGAGCTCAACGGATGTCAACGCGG
>NZ_JBEPBF010000062.1:47181-54896 GCF_040298985.1 Streptomyces sp. NPDC001093
CTGCGCCAAGGCACAGCCCGGTTACTGGCTGGTCCGTTCAGGCGCGGGCGGGCCCGTTCCTTGACCACGGAGCCCCCGCGTGAGCTCACGGAATGTCAACGAGGTCAACGCAGCTTTCTGAGCGCGAAGTTCGCAATCGGAGTGGCCTCGGCACCACGCCGCCGCTGTCGGCAAGCGGTCCCGGACCCTGCGGCGGATCCGGTAGTCCCGCCGCGGCCAGAGTTCACGCGGGGGCTCCGTGGTCAAGGAACGGGCCCGCCCGCGCCTGAACGGACCAGCCAGTAACCGGGCTGTGCCTTGGCGCAGTTGCGCACCCGTAAGCGCAAGGCGCGTTCCCCACCGCCGCTACAGGTGCGCAACAGAAAGGACACAGGTGAACGCCCTGCTCCGCCCCTGCGTCCGGGGCCTCGTGACCGACGGCCCGTCAGGGCGGCGCGGCAAGCGCGAAGCGGCTCCCGCCCCTCCCCCGGCGTCACGGTCAACGCGTGGGTTCGGGCGGGAACTCGAGGCGCTGCACCCGGTTGGGTTTCACTACGCCTACATCGTCGAGGACGTGGGGATGATGTCGGCGACGCAAGGGCAGACTCCCAGTCGGCAACGCCCCTTGCATCGCAAAAGCGACCGGCAACGACACCGGGCGCGCTCGGGTCGCGCCGCACTGCGGATGGCCTTCGAACCCGGCGCCGGCAGTGCCTCGGGCTCCGGTGTACGAGGTTCCCGGCACATCCTCGCCCGGCTGTGCTGGGAACCGACCATCAGGTCCATCAACGTTTCGCTGATGCCGTCGGCGTCAGCGCCCTGCGGGACCGTGTGGGGGCGCCGGTCGCGTAGCCGGATGTGTCTGCCCTCGGCGTGTCTCCGCACCTGACGGCCGCAATCTCATCCGCGCTCGCGGAGGTACGCCTCCAGCTCTGCGGCGCCGGTCAGCATTGCCCGCCCCCGGGCGGACAGCCGACCGCGCCAGTCGCGCAGCGCGGCCTCCAGCGGCTCCAGTCCGCCGGCCGCGCGCACCTGGACGATCAGCGGGGCGATCTGCTCCAGCAGGTAGCCGCCCCGCCTGAGCTGGTGGGTCAGCCGGGCGTCCCGTACGTCGGCCTGGTCGTAGACGCGGTACCCGGTCAGCGGGTCGCGGCGCGGTCGCACCAGTCCGGCGCGCTCCCATTTGCGCAGCGTGGCGGGCCGGATGCCGAGCTTCCCCGCCAGCGGCCCGATGAACGTACCGCCGGGCCCGGACACCCCGGCCGGCTCGGGCCCCACACCGGGCGAGGGCGCCGCACTGGGCTCCAGGTCGCGGAGGGCGTTCTCCACGGCTTGCAGGGTTCGCCGGTCGTCGAGGAGTTGGGCGTGGCTCTCGTCGATGAGCCGGAACGCCTCATCGACCGCGCCCTGGTTCACGGCTCGCATGATCGACGTCGCCGTCCGGTGACCGTGGCCGGGCACCAGGGCAAGAAACGCGCGGAGGGCCCCCGCGTGCAGCGAGGTGTAGGTGCGGTAGCCGTGGGGTGTGCGAGCGGCGGCCGGAAGGATGCCGGCCTCCTCGTAGTTTCTGATCGCCTGCGTGGACAGACCGTGCCCGCGCGCCAGGTCGACCGGCCGGAGTCGCTCACCGTTTTGAGGGTTTCGCCGCATGGAGCCGACGGTATCGCGGAAAAGTTTCAACCGAAGGTTCAACGATACCGTTGAATGCATGGCCACTGACATCAAGGACACCGTCCATGCCTTCGAGGCTGCCGCCGTCATGAGGCTGCTCCCGGCCCGGCCGCGGCTGCTGGCCCTGGGCGAACCCACCCACGGCGAGGACGTTCTGCTCGACCTGCGCAACGAGGTCTTCCGTCGGCTCGTCGAGGAGGAGGGCTACCGGACGATCGCGATCGAGAGCGACTGCATGATGGGCCTGGTCGTGGACGACTACGTCACCTCGGGCACCGGCGATCTCGACGAGGTCATGAAGCACGGATTCAGCCACCCGGACCTCGGGTTGGGCGCGTCCGCGGCCAACCGCGAGCTCGTGCGCTGGATGCGCGCCTACAACGACGGCCGGCCCGCGTCCGAGCGGGTCCGCTTCGCCGGCTTCGACGGCCCACTGGAGATCACCGGCGCCGCGAGCCCCCGGCAGGCCCTCACCGCACTCCACGACTACCTCGCGGCCCGGGTGGACGCGGACCTGCTGCCCTGCACCGGGGAAACGCTCGACCGCCTGCTCGGTTCCGACGACCGGTGGACGGACCCAGCCGCGATGATGGACCCGGCCCGGTCCGTGGGGCGGTCGGCCGAGGCCGGGGAGTTGCGGCTGCTGGCCGACGAGCTGGTGGCGCTGCTCGACGCGCAGACGCCGCACCTGCTCGCGGCGACCTCGCGGGACGACTGGGACCGGGCGCGCCTGTACGGGCGCACCGCGACCGGTCTGCTGCGCTACCACTACTGGATGGCCGACACCTCACCGGCCCGTATGACGCGGCTGTGCGCGTTGCGGGATGTGGTGATGGCCCACAACCTCCTTGCCGTCGCCGCTCGGGGCCCGGCACTCGTCCATGCCCACAACTCCCATCTCCAGCGGGAGAAGAGCACGATGCAGATGTGGCAGGGGCCGGTGGAGTGGTGGAGCGCCGGTGCGCTGGTGAGCGCCCAGCTCGGCGAGGGGTACGCCTTCGTGGCCACGGCGCTCGGCACGATCCGGCACCAGGGAGTGGACGCTCCGGCCCCGGACACCGTCGAAGGCCTCCTGTACGCGCTCCCGCAGGACCGCTGCGTCGTCGACGCCCCTCGGCTGGCCACCGCCCTCGGCGACACGCGTCCCGCGCCCCGCGTATCCCCCTGGTTCGGCTACGCGCCGCTCGACCCGGCGCACCTGGCCGGAAACGACGGGATCGTCTTCGTCAAGGATGTACGACAGACCTAGCGCCGCAGACTTCGGCTCGCCAGGGCAGTTCGTCCCGAAGTCCCTGAGGAGGATGGGGCGTTGGTCGTACCTTGTGGCGTGCGAGGTATGCGGATGGGGGCGGGCGCACGCGGCGGGAGGCCAGCGCCCGGGAGGCGGTGCGCTGCGCTGCGGATGCAGGCGGAGGAATGACCACGTCAACTAGGCTGTGCGCACAGATGGCGGCGGACCGACGGGGGACCTCGTGGATGTCACCGAGCGCGAGCTGGCCGATCCCTGGGAAGGCGTACTGGCCGTTCCCGCCCGGGGCAGTGACATCGGTGTCCTGGTCCTGGCGGGATCCAGCGGGCGCGTGGAACGGGAGAGAGCACGCATCCTTGCCCGGGAGGGCATGACGGCCGTGTCGATCCGCTGGTTCGGCGGTCCTGGTCAGTCCCAGGGGATCTGCGAGATCCCCCTGGAGACCTTCACCACCGCCGTCGACTTCCTCCGTTCGAACGGGGCACGACGCATCGGCATTCTGGGCACCTCCAAGGGAGCCGAGGCGGCGCTGCTCACGGCGGTGCACGATCCGCGCGTGGACGTTGTCGTCGCGATGTCGCCCACGTCCCGGATCTGGTGCAACGTCGGACCCGGGCGCGATGGAGCCCTCCGCCCTTATCGATCGTCCTGGACCTGGCGAGGGCAGGCGTTGCCTTTCGTCCCCCTGGACGATTCCTGGACTCCCGCGGAGACGGACGGTGGGCCAGTCGCCATCCGTGGCTGGTACGAACTCAGCGAGCGCACGTTTGCTGACCGGCTCTCTTCGTCGGAGATCCCTGTGGACGAGGCGCGAGCCGATCTACTGCTGGTCGCGGGCGGCGACGATGAGATGTGGCCGTCTCTTCCCTTTGCCGAACAACTGGCTCAGCGCCGACGCTCGGTCGGGGCCTCGGTGCGTCTGATCGCCCGCCACGATGCCGGTCACCGGCCACGCCTTCCTGGCGAAAGCCCGGCGTCGGCATCTCCACGCTTCCGGTACGGAGGCACACCCGAAGCCGACGCTCTGTTGGGCACGGTTGCATGGCCTCACCTCCTCTACGCACTCAGCGGCGGCTGCTCTCCCTTCCGCTGATCGCGCACGAGGACCTTGCACGCCGCAAGGCCGCACGCCGCCGCACCACGTGCGGGATGACACAGGGCGCGACGGCGGGCGGTTCGGGAGAAAGTGGCTGGGCGCGTGGCCTGGCGGAGGCGCGGCGTACTGTCCGGCCGCCCCTCGACTCAAGGAATGCTTGTGATCGTGGTGCGGACTTGGGCGATCACACTGGCGGGGAGTGTGGCGTAGCCCTGGAAACTGAGATCCTGCTGGCCTTTTTCGCTGGCGATGTAGTTGAGGAACGCCTTGGTGGCGGGCCAGGTTGCCGGTTTGTTGCCTTTGTTGCAGACGACTTCGTACGTGACCATGTCGATGGGATAGGCGTCCGCCGCTTTGGTCGTGTAGTCGATGGTGAGCCTGATGTCGCCCGCCGCACCGGTCGTCTTGGCCCCCGCGATGGCTTTCGAGGCGTTGATGATGTTGGGGTCGACGGGGGTAGGGGCACCCGTGGCGATGGAGGCGGTGGGGATGGTGTTGTTGATGGCGTACGGCAATTCGAAGTAGCCGATCCCGCCCGCTGTCTGTTTCACCTTGGTGGCCAGGCCCGAGGAGCCTGCGGCGGACTGCCCGCCCTTGCCGACCCATTGCTTGCCGTGCGGGTACGGCCAGGCGCCGGAGGCGGTGGTGCTCAGGTAGGAGGTGAAGTTGTCGGTCGTGCCCGAGGCATCGGAGCGGTGGAGGGCCTGGATCGGCGTCTTCGGGAGGGTGGTGCCCGGGTTGAGCTTCGCGATCGAGGGATCGTCCCAGCTGGTGATCTGCGAGTTGAAGATCTTCGCGAGGGTTGGGGCGTCAAGGACCAGTTTGTCGACCCCCTGCAGGTTGTAGCCGACCGCGATCGGGCCGCCGACCATCGGCAGGTCGATGGCATTCCCTCCGCTCTTGCAGACGCTCTTGGACTGGGCGATCTGAGCGGGGCTCAGCGCGGAGTCGGAGCCGGCGAACGCGGTACGGCCGTGCAGGAACTCGGTCTGACCTGCTCCGGAACCGGTGCCGTTGTAGGTGATCCGGGTTCCTGGGCATGCCTGGGTGTAGTTCTTGATCCAGAACCGCATCGCATACTGCTGGGCGGTGGAGCCGGATGCCAGCAGGCCGGCCGCCTTGCCACAGTCGATACCGGCGGCCGTGGCGGTGCCGGCGGAGGGGCTGGCAGGTGGTCTGCTGACGGAGCCGGACGGCTTGTGCTTCGCGCCGCAGCCGGTCAGGACCAGAGCACCGCAGACCGCTGCCGCGCCGATGGCCAGGGGATGCGTCCCGCTCTTGGGGTGAGGCTTCACTCTCGGGGGGTCCCTTCGTGGAGTCCGCCGAGTACGACAGGGTGTGCGGCGGCGCGAGGTACGAGGTCACTGCGGCTGGAAGTGGTCTGCGGCGGGTTCAGCCTCCGCGGGGCGGCTCAAACGGGGAGTGATAGCTGTGCATGATCAAATTATCGCGAAGCGTGTCCGATCTCCTGACTGGGCGGCGCGAGCCCCTGCGGCAAACGGGGGAAGATCGAGGTTTTCGATCGGGCGAGAGCTGCGCACGGTGGAACCGGCCACCAAGGTGGACGGCAGGATGGCCGCCCTGCGGGCACCTTCCGGGCACGGATACCACTCGTGGCGCTCTCGCGGACCGCCGCCCAGCGAAGTAAGGACCGGTGTGCGCGGCACCCACGATCGCGGGTTCCCGTTCGTCCCCGTCGGACATGATGCGCCCCGGTCCGCCAACTCACCGTCCCCTTACACCAGGAGAGCTGTCCGACCCGTGTGCGCGCCGTGGGCGTTCACCAACGCGGGGAGCAACGCCCGGGGCGCGTGGGACCCCGCGCTACCTTGATCGCGGCCTCGATGGCACGCACAGCCATGCGAGGACCGCTGCGGTGAGGTAGGCCAGCGCGCCGAGGGTCATGCTGGTGCGCAGCCCGGTGGTGTAGTGGGTGGAGGTGGCGAGCAGGCTGCCCCCGAGCGCCACGCCGGTGGCGCTGCCGATCTGGCGGGCGGTGTTGAACAGCGCGGAGGCGGCACCTGAGTACGACGAAGGCGCGGCGCCCATCACCGTCGCGGTGGAACCGGTGAGGGCGAAGGACGTGCCGAATCCGGCGGCCATCATCGGGACCACCAGCAGCGGGTAGGCGGGATCGGCACCCGCCGCGGCCCAGCCCGCAAGCCCCAGGGCGGCCAGCAGCATGCCGGCGACGACCAGGGGACGATCACCGGTACGGCGGGCCAACCGCCCGGACAGGACGGAGGCGAACATGGTCATCGCCACCGCCGGGAAGAGCGCCAGCCCTGTACCGAGGGCGCTCAGGCCGCGCTGGTGCTGGAACTCCAGGCTCGCGGTGAACACCATGCCGTAGAAGCCGAAGTTGAACAGCAGGCCGATGACGACTCCCCCGCTCATCGCCCGGGAACGGAGCAGGCGAAGGGGCACAACGGGTGACGCGGCCAGCCGCTCACGCACCACGAAGGCCGTGGCGGCCGCGGCGGCCAGGCCCACCCCGGCGAGGACGACCGGGGCCGTCCAGCCACGCCGTCCGGCCTCGTTGAGAGCCGCGGTCAGCAGGGCCACCGCCGCCACGACCGCGCACTGCGCCGGCCAGTCCAGGGCCCGGGCGGCACACCGGGGTGAACGCGCCACGTGCCGCAGGGTCAGCAGCAGGCAGGCCACACCGACGGGAAGGTTGATCAGAAAGACCCAGCGCCACCCCACCGTGGACACGAGCAGGCCGCCCAGCAGCGGCCCGGCCGACGCCGCGATGCCCGCCATCGAACCCCACAGCCCGAAGGCCCGCGAGCGTTCCGCCGGCACCGGGTAGGCCTGTTGGAGCAGGGCCAGGGAACCGGGCACGATCAGCGCCGCGCCGAGCCCTTCCAGCAGTCGGGCGGCGACCAGGAAGGGGGCGTCGGGGGCAAGGGCGCACCCGGCCGAGGACACGGTGAACACGGCCACGCCCCAACAGAAGACCCGTCGGTTGCCGAGCCGGTCCCCCAGTGCGCCGCCGGTCAGCAGGAAGCCGGCGAAGACCAGGGTGTAGCCGTCGGTGATCCACTGGATGCCGGTGAGCGAGGTCCGAAGGTCCCGGCCGATCACGGGCACGGCGACGTTGATGACCGTCACGTCCAGGATGACCATGAAATACCCGGCGCACACGGCGAGGAGCGGTACCCACATGCGCCGCTGGGGCCGGTGGACCGACTTGTGGGAGCGCAGGGACCCGCTGCCGTCGCTCGGCTCCGCGAACGCCACGGTCTCAACCCCATCCCGCGCACGGACGTACACAACCGAACGTCACAGTAGGGGACGTGTGCCTCGTATCCCGGGAAGACCAGGCTGTTGTGCCTCACGGCTTGCGGGGCTGCGCAGACGCTCGCCCAGTGTCGCACAGCAGGTGGCGACGCTGCGGGCCGGCCAACTGTGCCGGGTCCGGCGGGACTTGCCCATACGGCCCGCTACAGCTCCGCGCCTGGAGGTGCGGGGCGTGACTCAGTAGGCGGAGTTGACGTTGTCGATGGAGCCGTAGCGGTGGGCGGCGTAGTTGGCCGCGGCGGTGATGTTGGCGACCGGGTCGGTGACGCTCTTGGCGGTGCCGGAGACGTGGTAGGCGTTGAAGGTCGGGTCGATGACCTGCAGGAGGCCCTTGGAGGGGGTGCCCTTCTGGGCGTTGCCGTCCCAGTTGTTCTGGGCGCCGGGGTTGCCGCCGGACTCGCGCATGATGTTGCGCTT
>NZ_JBEPBF010000063.1:0-54766 GCF_040298985.1 Streptomyces sp. NPDC001093
TCACCAGATCAACCACCGCGGGCCGGCAGATTCCGCCCCGCCGCCACACCATCAGGCGACAGCAGATCCACTCAAAGACTCACGAACCGCCCACTGAGAGGCGCTGATACGATTGTGAATATGGGGCCTCTTGAACCGAAAATCCTCGACCTAATAGTTGCACTGATTTGTTTCGTGCCGGTATGGGCCATTATGGCGAAGGTCCTGCTTCCCCGCCTTGAGAAGACTCTGGCAGCGCGTGACGACGCGATCGAGGGTCGTCTTGAGCAGTCGGAGGAGGCTCGCGCGGAGGCCGCGCGTATCTACGCTGAATACCAGGCTGAGCTGAGCGCCGCCCGGCACGAGGCTGCACAGACCCGTCAGGCGGCGACCGAGGAAGGTGCCGCGCTCATCGCCGCGCTGCGCGCCGAGGGACAGCAGGTGCGTGAAAAGTTGATCGCCGAGGCGAAGGTGCAGCTGGACGCCGACCGCATCCTGGCCGAGGCAGAGCTCCGCGAGGATGTTTTCGGGCTGGCTACTGAGCTGGCCAGCCGCATGGTGGGCGAGCCGCTGGCTGATCTGCCGCGCGCCCGGGAGGTGGCCGACGAGTTCTTCGCCGAGGTCGACGCGAAGACGGCTTCAAAGGCTTGACCCTCTGGCCGCGGGAGCGTTCTTCTTGCTCCCAACCAACTTCTGAGGGCGGGGCGCAGCTCCTTCAATGCTGTCCCAGTCCGCGAAGAAGTCGCCCTCCGGTCCGTTCACCCCGACCACCGTCGGGGCGTCCAACTCGTCCTTCGGTACTGCCGCTGTTGCCATCGTCCCTCCTCACAGGCTCACCCGGCTCACGTCTGCGTCCTTTCGGACCCGGGCAGCGGCCCGGTATCCGGCGAGTTGGCCAGGACCGCAGCGGAGAGGCCGCTACATGTGCTGTCCCGGTTTCCCCTGGCCTTTCGGCCCACCGGCATTCGCTTCTTGAGCCGTCCTGTCCCGCCGGAGACGTCAGCCTTCCTCGCGGTCGGCCCACCGCCGTCAACCGGCGGCCTCCGTCGGGGTTTCCACGTTCCGCGCGCGCGAGATGCGGCCGGGTTGGGCGCCCTCTATGCCCCGGGGCGGTGGTGTCCTCCCGAGCGGCGTGAATCATCCGCCCGGCGCCTGCCGCATCGCAGCGGCCCGCCCTGCACCCCGCTCCTGCGTCCCACCTGCGGGGCTTTCTCTCACGAGGCGTCATCGAGGATTCACGAGTGTTCGCCCGTCCGGCCTTCCCCTTGCCTGTTGCCCCCGGGTGGAACAGGGGGCCCTTGGGCCTCTCCCGGAGCTTCGTACCCCGCCGTTCCCAGCGACGCACGTCCGGGTGGGAACGGGTCATCGGACACGGACCCGGGACTACCCTGTCATCGGCGACACCGCCGACCCCCTCTCCAAGAGCATCCACTCCACGCACGCGACTTCGTGTCGCACCTTCACCTGGAGAGTGCTTCTTTCCTCGCAGCTGACAGAACCCACGACAAGTCCCATCGTTGCAGGTCAGCAGCACTCTCCGCTTATTTGATAAAGGCCCGGACAACCTCACTCGCGAAAGCGCGAGGCTAGAGGCGGATGACAGAATTCGTTCGGATCGGGTGACGGGTAGGGCCGTCAGGACGGTGGCCTCAGCCCCTCGGCTGTGAGCCAGTGCTCCAGCGAGGCAGCCGACGGAAGCGCGGTGCCAGGGACGGTTTCCTCGGCCCCTGCCCGCGTGGTGAAGGTGAACTCCAGGGCCCTCATCACGGCGTGGATCGTGCGGAACATGTCCATGTGGTCCCGGGCCGAACCGCACAGCAGGTCCAGCTCCTGTGTGGCCACACCCGCACTGAGCGGCGCGGGAGCGTGCACCAACGGCCGGTAGGAGCTGACGCCCGGTTCCTTCCGGGCCGCGGCGACGCCCTCGATGCGGCGGACCGCCCGCGCGTCGGGGGGCGCCAGGCTGCTGAACTGGTAGTGCACGCCCGGCGGTACGGGGGGCAGCGCGGCGATGTCGGCGCCGGCGCCGGCGGCTGCCGCGACGGACATGAGGTCGACGCCCAGACAGCGACGGACCAGTTCGTTGATGAAGCCGCCTGCCCGGCCGTTCACCTCGATGATCCGAGGGCCCTGCGGGGTCAGCTTGATCTCCGTGTGGGTCAGGCCGTGCGTCACGCCGAGGGCGGCCAGGGCCGCATCGACGAGGGCTTCCACCTCGGCGAGTTCCGCCGCCGGCAACGGCGCCGGCCAGAACTGGCCGGTCTCCCGGAACGGCGTCACCAGCGCGAACTTGCCCGACACCGCGAAGTGCCGCGGCACCTTGTCCACCACCAGCGACTCGACACTGACGTAGTCGCCGAACGGGTCCGACTCCCGACCGACGAGGAGTTCCTCCAGCTGATAGGTGACGTCGTCCGCGCCTTCCGGCAGCAGTCGGCAGACCAGTGCCCGGCCCTGCTCCACCTCGTCGATCCGGTAGGTGTTCCTGCTGCCCTCCCCCACCGTGGGCTTCACCACGGCGGGCAGACCGACCTCGGCCAACGCGCCGGCGTACTGATCGGCGCGGGAGATCCGCCGGGACCGCGCGCTGCCGACCCCCGCGGCCAGCAGCGCCCGACGCTGGGCGTCCTTGTCGGTGAGCCGTACGGCGGTGTCCACGCTGTGGAAGCGCAGGCCGAGTTCGGCGGCGAGTTCGCTGCCCGGGCGCAGCATCCGCTCGCTGAAGGTGACCATGCCGTCAACCGGGCCCAGGGCCCGCAGGGCGGCGGCCGTAGGGGCGGGGCCATCCCAGACGGTGACCGGGCAGAATTCCGAGAGCACGGGGAGCATCTCGCGGGCGTGCTGCGAGTCGCCGAGCACGAAGACGGGGTCGGCGGCCTCCCCCACCCCGCGCACGATCTCCATGGGGGCGGCGGAGCCCAGGTCGTACAGCACGGCCACACGCACGCCGCTCACCTGCCGTCCGTGGTCGGGGCAGCGAGGTCGAGCAGATCGGCGTGCAGGGCCGGGCCGAGTATTTTCACAGCCTCCTCGTACACCGCCTCAACCTCGGCGGTCCCCAGCGACGAGAACTGGTGGGCCGTCTCGAAGGCGTTGTGCCGCACGAGCCGTTCCCGGTAGTTGGGCATCGGGTCGTCACCGCCGAGCATCCGGATCCACTGCCGGGTGCCGGGATACGGGCTGTTGATGTTGAGGGACACGCAGTTGTCGGGCACCAGGCCCTCCCGGTGCAGGTCGGCGACCAGTTGCAGCGTGTTCGTCCGGTCGGCGGGCGACTCGTCCAGCCCGAACTGCAGCGACGTGCCGATCCTGACCCCGGCGTCCCGGCACCAGTCGGCCACCTGCTGCAGCCGTGTGGCCCAGCTGGTTCCCCCCGAGGTCGTGCTCAGCTGCAGCACCTTGTGCACCTGTGTCGGTTCGGGCATCGCCGACTCGACGCCGAAGTAGACGTAGCTGCAGCCGACCTGGGCCATGCGGCGCAGCGTCGGCTCGTCCAGGTCGTTGATGGTGGTCTGGCAGCCCCATTCCACCGGCTGCGCGAACACCGTCTCTATCCGGCCCAGGAACTCGTCGAGCCAGACGGGGTTCTGGGTGAAGGTGCTGTCGTCGAAGAAGAACGCCTCGTAGCCCTGCTGCCGGCGCAGCAGCATCTCGTGCACCACGTGCTCGGCCGTGCGCTGCCGGAACTTGGACACCGCGTAGAGGAAGGCGTCGGCCGACTCGTGGCAGAACGCGCACGCGTACTTGCAACCCAGACAGGCCATGATCTGGGCCGTCGGCCGGTTGTCGAATATCTCGAAGAGGTTGGGACGGGACAGGCCCCGCACGTCCAGGAACGGCAGTTCGTTGCCGTCGATGGAGGTGCCGCTGAGCGGCAGCCGCTCCACCCGGCCCGCCTCCTCGTCGTAGAACGCCACGCTGCCGCTGCCCGGCAGGCCCGCGAAGTCGTCCCGGCGGGCCCGCAGCAGGTCCTTGACGTCGTCGATCGCACCGTCCGGCGCCTCGGCGACCGCCCGGAAGAACTCGACCAGGGCGTAGGGCGCGTCGCCCGCGAAGACGAAGTCGACACAGGCGCGGTCGCGCGGGTCCGAGAGGGTCTCCAGGTCCGTCAGACGTGTGCTCGGGGTGCTTCCCAGCTCGAAGTCGCGGTACGCGGCACGGCGTCTGAGCGGCATGGCCCGGACGCGGTCGGCGGCCGAGAGGTACGCGGCGGAGTTCACCCCGTCCTCGTGCTGGCCGCCGAACACCACCATGGCGGTGGGCAGTTCGCGCTTCACCAGGCGCGCGATGCGCAGCGCGTAGTGGTGCCCTTCCGACAGGTTGCTCACCCCGACCACGACGGGCCGGTACCGGGCGAGGTGGTCCGTCAGCTCCTGCTCGAACGCGTCGTTGTACGTCGCAGGGTTGAGCACCGCCACGGTCCGCGGTACGCGCGGGCCGGGGAACTCGTCGATGCGCACCAGACGGTCCAGCAGGCAGGTGGCGTACAGCAGGGGCGTGGGCATGCCGGGGAACGAGCCCGTCACGCCGTCCTCGATGTGCGGGGCGCTGACGAACAGGACGGGGAAGTACTTCAGGTCGGCAGCCGTGGGGGTGGCGTCGCCCGTCTCCGCGCGCAGCCGCGCGGCCTTGTGCTCGAGCGCCGTCTCACGGGCGAGGGCCGTCTCGGACACCTGTTCCGGCAGCCCGCCGTCGCCGGGGTAAAGGCGCCAGCCCTGCTCGTACGTGTACAGATCCCGTTCGATGCGCAGTGCCCGCTCCCTGCGCAGCCGCTCGGCATGGACGGCAGTACCTGGGTTCATGTGTCGGCCTCTCCAAGGTGTTCGGGTACGTCACGCACGCAGGAGTGCTGCGCGTACGAGGTCGGCCACCGCCCGGTCGGCGAGCAGCGCCGCTCCCGGGACGTCGTACCTGTGGCCGCGCGGTGGTGGCGGCAGTACGGCCCGCGACGTGCTGGACAGCACCGTGAGGTCCGGTTCCGCCGGTGCTGCCGCGGCGCCTCGGGCGGCGGCGACCAGGTAGTCCAGGTACGACGCGAAGCGGTACTCCAGCTGCTGCCGGAAGGTGTCGGGGACGCCCAGAGCGGCGCATGCCGCGGCGCAGGCGGTCCGGTAGGCCGTGTCGAGGGACGCGGCGAGCGCGCCGAGGCCGCCAGCCGACTCCTCGGGGGCGTCGGCAGCGCAGGCCGCCGCGTACGCCTGGCTCCGGGCCGCTTCGTCCAGTTGGGGGGCGAGGGAGTCGACCGCCGCGGTGTAGGCACGGCGCAGGTCGGCCGCGTCCGGCACCTCGGGGTCGAGGGCAATGAAGAGGGGGCCCTGGCCGTCGTCGGACAGCCGGCCGGCCAGCAGGGCCGCGAGGCCCGCTCCGGCACAGTGGCCGAGCACGGCGTGCACCTTCCCGGCGGCCGCCCCGAGTGCGTCCAGCCACGGGGCGAGGTAGGCCTGCGGGGTCTGCTCCCAGGCAGGTGTGGTGCGGGACACGGCGCCCGGACGGATCTCCAGGGCCCGCAGGCCGTTCCGCGCCAGTTCGGGGGCCAGGTCGGCGAAGGACGCCTCGCCGCGGGCGGGCTCGAAGTCCACGGCCAGCACGAGGCCCCCGACGCCCTGTGTGAGTGGGCGCCAGACCCGCCCGGTGGGCTCAGACATGGGCCTCGGCCCAGAACGCGCCGTAGCTTTCCCGGGGGTGGACCAGGTCACCGGAGAAGTACGGGACCTTGTCCATCGCCTGCCCGAGGCTGGTGACCCCGTCGAGGAACACCTCGTACACCTCGTCGGGCGAGCTGTGCGCGGTGCGGAACACCGGCGGCAGGTCCTCGTGGTAGCGGGCGTAGTCGTGGTGCAGGATCTCCATGCCGAACCGCTCGGGGAAGTCGTACATGGCGCTGCCCGGGTAGGGCACCAGGCCGAACAGGTAGGACGCCTGGAGCAGATCCCGGTCGATGAGGGAGCAGACGAAGTCGATGCTGCGCCGCATGTCGTCCGGCGTCTGGTCGGGGAAGCCGTTGACGGTGAAGGCACAGGCGGCCAGGCCCGCGTCGCGGACCCGTAGCAGGGTCTCCTCGACCTCCCTCAGTTTCATGTGGTGTTTGTGCTCGTCGAGGCTGGACTGCACGCCGGTCTCGAGACCGATCTCCACCCAGCGGCAGCCGCTCTCCTTCAGCGCCTTGAGCACGGTGTCGTCCAGCAGGCAGTTGAGCCTGGTCTGGCAGTCGTACCCGATGTCGCCCTCCTCGCCGAGCGCCGCGAGGAGTTCGAGGGTGTGGTCCCGGTGCAGCGTGAAGGTCTCGTCGCCGAAGTAGATGTTGTGGTGCGTGCCGTAGTGGTCGCGGTAGGCGCGGATCTCCGACAGGACGCGCTCGACGGGGAAGTAGGACGGCTTCTGGCCGATGGTCTGGATCGTGCAGAACGTGCACCGGTAGGGACAGCCGAGCGCGTACACCTGCCTCAGGTAACGGATGTCACCGCCGGTCGACCGGGGGAACAGGTCGACCTTGGGGAAGGGCAGTTCGTGCGGCGGCATGTCGGGGTAGGTCAGGCCGGTGCGCACCACCGTGCCGCCCCGCCGGTACACGAGGTGTCCCACTCCCGCCAGGTCGCCTGCGCGGTCGAGGGTGTCGAGGAGGGCGGGCAGCGCGTACTCGCCACGGCCCTCGACGACGTAGTCGACGCTGGGGTGTGCGGCGACGGTCTCGGCGAGCGGGGTGGCCACGACACCGCCGAAGACCGTACGGGCCCGCGGGTGGATCTCCTTCACGGTGTCGGCGATCTGCAGGGCGAAGTGCAGGTTCACGGTCATCGGCGAGAAGAGGTAGCAGTCCGCCGGGTGGGCCCGGACGGCCGACCGCACCACTTCCATGTCGAGGACGCTGGTCTCCCCCACCGCCCCCGGCTCGGTGTAGAGGTCCATCACCTGCAGGTCGGTGTGACCGGCCTCGACGAGGACACCGGCGAGCCAGTTCATCCAGTGGGGCAGTTCCCACATGGGGCGCTTCATGTGCGGAAGACCAGGGTGCGTGGAGTGGTACTGGATGTCGAAGTTCTGCCAGAACAGCTGTCGTTGTGGGACAGGGACGGTGGACATGGGCGTGTGAACGAAGGCTATGCGCACTGGGTGTGCCTTTCTGGGCTGTACGAGAACGGCGTGGGTGGCACTCGTACGGGCGGGCGCACTAGGACCGGTGGGCCGCGGCTTCCCCTGCCGTGTGCCGGGAATCGGGCTTGCGCGCGATGAGCAGGAACATCTGGCCGACGGCGGCCGCGTCCCGGGCGCGGGCCACGGCGTCCCATTCGGCGAGGGTCCGCAGCCAGGCGGGGGTGTCGGTGTCCAGCCCGGCGCCAGCGGCGACCCAGTCCGGGAACATCGCGAAGGGCAGGGTGGTCACGTCCCGGAAACCCTGTCGGCCGGCCAGGGCGACGAGGTCGTCGGGGAGCACCAGCAGGTTCCTCAGTTCGTCGCGTTCGGCCGCCGAGTACATCTCCAGGAAGGTCAGATGGGGGCAGCGCGGGTCCCATGCGCCGACGGCGGCGACACCGCCCGGCGTCAGGACGCGCCAGGCCTCGGCGAAGAAGGGGGCGCGCAGCGCGGGCGGCAGGTGGTCGATCGTGCCCATGGCGCAGGTCACCAGGTCGAAGACGCCGTCGCGGAAGGGCAGCCGGGTGCCGTCCGCGCACACGAACCGCTTAGCAGCCTCGCCCGGCATCCCACGGACTCCGGCCGTGCTCAGGTCGATGCCGACCGACTCGACCCCGCAGGCCGCCAGGGCCTTCGGGTAGCGCAGGGTGCCGCTGCCGACGTCGAGGGAGCGGCGTACCGCGCCGATGTCGACAGCGCTGAAGATGCCGACCATCTCCAGCAGCTTCTTGGCGCTGTCCGCGGCCGAGGTGGCGTCGAAGTTGCGGTACCAGCAAGCGTCGAAACTGACCGTGTGCTCGACGGAGGACGGCAGCACCCCGTACCGGTCCAGGGCGTCCACCGTCGCGGCGGGCGATCCGGTCCCCGGCTCCCCGGTCCCCTGCCGCGGCAGTGCGACCAGGCGCTCCCGTACGTCGGCGAAAGCCGCGTCCCAGGACAGCAGCAGTTCGTAGCCGAGCCGCGCCTCCTGTGCGCGCCCCGCTTGCGCCAGCCGGCGGGAGGACTCGTACAGCACGTGCTTGGCGGCCTCGCCGGGCTCCGCGACCGCGGACCTGCGGTAGGCGAGGTCCGCCGCGCGCCGGGCGCCGAGGGCGTGCAGACAGTCGGCGGCGGCCTTCAGGGCGCGGGCGCGCAGGCGTTCGTCCCGCGCGGCGCTCTGGTGGAGCGGCAGTGCGACCTCCGGCGCTCCGCCTCGCTGCGCCGCCTCGGCCAGCAGGAATACGGTGGCCGCGTCGAGCCCGGCCGCCGCGGGGTCGCGGGCCAGGGCGGCGAGCCCGCGGTTCAGGACGGCCTCGTCCACCTTGCCGGCGCGGTGCAGCGCCACCAGGCGGTCGGCGCGGAACCGCAGGCCGGGATCGCCGTAGGCCGGCACCGCGGGACGGTCCCCGAGGTCGTTCTTCAGCCAGGTGTCCTCGGCCTCGTGGAGCGCGGCCACCGTTTCGGCGGTCAGACCGCTCCGCAGTCCGTAGAGGTCTCCCTCTTCGGTGGCGGCGACGAGGAGGCCGCCGGGCTGGGGCACGAGGTGCGTCACCGTCGACCGCAGGTCCACGGACTCGACGACGGTGCCGTCGAAGAGCAGGGCCACCCGGCGGCCGTCGTGGACCGCCTCGGCGGGCGGGCAGGGGACGGGTCCGGCGGGCCGGAGGGTACGGGGGTCGCGCACGGGGCAGCCGTCGGCGTCCAGAACCGCCTCCGTGCCGTCGGCGAGGAGCGCGCGGAGCAGATGTCCCTGCGCCGGCTGGTGGTCGGCGTCCGGGGCGGTGGCCGTGCGCAGTTCGCGTACGGCGGCCGGGAGGCGGCGGGACCAGGCGATGATCAACGCTGTTCCCCTCCCGGCTCCTGGGTGTGCCCGGTGCCAGGGGTGTCTCCGGCCAGCCATGCCGCGAGCGCCGCGGGGGTCGGGTGGTCGTACAGCGTCTCCAGGTCGATGTCCGTGCCCCGGGTCCGTTCGGGGTCCGCAGCGAGCCGGGCCAGCAGCAGGGTCGCGGACAGCGAGGTGCCGCCGATGTCGAAGAAGCTGTCGTCGGGTCCGACCTCGGTGGCCCCGGCGACCTCGCCCCACAGCCGGGCCAGCGGTGCCCACCGTTCGCCGGCGGCGCCCGGTTGCGTACCGCCCCCGCTGCCCGTCACCTCGCGCCGGGACAGGTCGAGGCGGTCCACCTTGCCGCTCGGGGTCAGCGGGAAGCGGTCGAGCACCACGACGGCGGACGGCACCATGTGCGCGGGCAGTACGCCCGCCAGGCGCGTCTTGATGTCCTTCGGCGTCGTGTCCGCCAGCGCATAGGCCACGAGGCAACGGCCGCCGCCCGGCTGCTCGTGGACGACCACGACGCCGTCGCGCAGCCCGTCCAGGGCCTTCAACGCCCCCTCCACCTCGCCGAGTTCGACGCGGTAGCCGCTAATCTTCACCTGATGGTCGGCACGGCCCAGCCAGCGCACCGTCCCGTCGTCCTCCAGGCACCCCAGGTCCCCCGACCGGTAGGTGCGGGAACCCGGCGCACCGGCGGCGTCCGGCACGAACTTCTCGGCGGTGAGCCGGGCACGGTGCAGATAGCCCCGGGCCAGCACCGTGCCGCCGATGCAGATCTCGCCCGTCACACCCGGCGGCACCGGTCGTCCCTGTGCGTCCCGGATGTCGATCGAAGCGCCGTCGATGGGCACGCCCACGACCGGTGTCTCGGGCCACTTGTCCGGGTCACGGCCTAGGCGGAGCGAGGTGACGATGTGCGTCTCGGACGGCCCGTACTGGTTGAAGAGCGTGGTGTCCGGCATCTCCCGGAAGAAGGCGCGCAGCGCCGGCGTCACCACCAGCTGTTCGCCCGCCGTGATCACCTCGCGCAGCCGGGACGGGCGCACGCCGCCGCGCACGGCCTCCTGGGCGAGTGCCTGCAGGGCGACGAACGGCATGAAGACCCGCTCGACCCGCTCCTGTTCGATGAGGGCGAGCAGCGCGCGAGGGTCCCTGCGTAGCCTGTCCTCGACCATGACGAGACAGCCGCCCGACGCCCAGGTGCTGAACATCTCCTGGAACGAGGCGTCGAAGCTGGCCGCCGAGAACTGCAGGGTGCGGGCTCCCACCGAGCAGGCGGAGTCACGGCACTGCCAGGAGATCAGGCCCGACATGGGCGCGTGCGGCATCCCCACTCCCTTGGGGAGTCCGGTGGAGCCGGACGTGTACATCACGTACGCCAGGTCGTCGGGCCCGGGCACGGGCAGTGCCTGCGGGCCGGCCGCCCCGGAGTCGGGGAGCGAGGCGTCCACCACCCGTGTGCCGGGCGGCAGTTGGATGCCGTCGAGGCGGCCCGGCTGGGCCACCACCAGGTCGGCCCCGCTGTCCGCGAGCATGAACGACAGCCGCTCCGGCGGGTACGCGGCATCGAGGGGCAGGTAGGCGGCCCCGGTGCGGAGGATGGCCAGGACGGCGAGGGGCAGGTCGGCGGAGCGGTCCACGCACATCCCGACGATCCGGCCTGGGCCCGCCCCGTGGGCGACGAGACGCCGGGCCGTCGCCGCGGAGTCCCGGGCGAGTTTCCGGTAGGAGATCTCCCGCCCGCGGTCCAGCACCGCGGGGAGCCCGGGGGTGCAGTCCGCCTGCCGGTCGAACAGGGCGATCACCGAGGGGGCGGGGCGGGGCGGCTGCTGCACCCCAACCGGCCTGTCCGGCTCAACGCTGTCCATGGCTGTCTTCTCCTTCGTGCGGTGCCGCGGTGCGGTGCCGTGCCTCGTCGATCGCCGCGGCGAGCGCGGTCACGAACGGCCGGCGCAACAGGGTGAAGTGGTCCCCCGGCAGGGTGCGGATCTCGGCCGCGGGCAGCAGGGCGCGCCAGCGCTCCGCGCCGCGGGCGCGCAGTCCGGCCGGCTGCTCCGCCGCGAAGAGGACCAGGGCCGGCCCGTCGTAGGGGGACGGGACATGGCGCGCCGCCGCCTGCGCGTGCCGGCGGAAGGTCTTGGTCCAGTGCTCCAGTCCGGCGCGGGCGCCAGCCGGGAGGGAAGCCGGCAAGCCGCCGCCCGTCAGGTTCCACAGCTCCTCGGGGGAGAGCACGTCCTCGTCCGGTGCGCCACCCCACGGATAGCTGTCGATCAGGACGAGCCGTTGGACGCGGTCCCCCTCCGCGGCGAGCCGTCGTGCCGTCTCCAGCGCGACGAGACCGCCCATCGACCAGCCCGCCAGGAGGTGGGGCCCGTGCGGCCGGGCCCGCCGCACCGCGCGGACGGCACGCTCGGCACCGTCCTCGATGCTCCACTCGCCGGTTCCCGCCTCGGTGTCCTGAAGCCCGTATACCGCCCCTCCCGGCCGCAGCTCGCGCGCCAGGGCGTGGAAGCCCGCCACCTCGCCGCCGGCCGGGTGCACGCAGATCAGCGGTGTCCCGCTGCCGCCGCTGCGCAGGGTGACCAGAGCCGGGTCGGGCGAGCCGCCGGCCGCGTCGTCCTCGCCCCTGAGCAGCAGGGAGAGACGTGCCACGCTGTCCGGGGCCCGGCCGGTGCCGGTCTCCTCGAACAGGTCGGACAGGGCGAGCGGTGTGCCGTCGGCCAGGTCGCCCAGCCGCGCGACGAGCTGCACGGCGAGCATGGAGTTGCCGCCGAGGTCGAAGAAGCCGGCCTCCGGGTCGTGCACGCGGGTGCCGAGCAGTTCCTCGAAGTGGCGCGCGACCTCGGCCTCGTGCTCGTCCATGGGGCGTGCCGGGGTTTCCTCGTCGCCGAAGGGCAGGGGCAGCCGGGCCAGAGCCGCCGTGTCCACCTTGCCGTTGACCGTCAGCGGCAGCCGGTCGGTCCAGACGAGGGCGTCCGGGATCATGTGCCGCGGCAGGGTCCGGGCGAGGAACTCCTGCATCTCGCGCAGTGCGGGAGGCACCCGCCCGGCGTTCGGCCGGGGCTCGGCGTAGCCCACCAGACGGGGCAGCTCCTCCTCGGCGCCTTCGGAAGCCCGCTCGCGCCGCACCCGCACGACGCAGTCGGCGACGGCGGGGTGGGCGGCGAGAGCGGCCCTGACCTCCTCCAGTTCCACACGGTGCCCGCGGATCTTGACCTGTCCGTCGGTGCGCCCGAGGAAGACCAGGGTGCCGTCCGGCCGGCGGCACGCCCGGTCACCGGTGCGGTAGAGGCGTTCGCCGGGTACCGCGGGGGCGGGATGGGGCACGAAGGAGGCCGCGGTGGCCCGGGGGTCGTCCAGGTAGCCGCGGGCCAGGCCCGGGCCGCCGATGCACAGTTCGCCGACGACTCCGGCGGGCACCTCCCGCCAGTCGGCGTCCAGGATGTGCAGGGTCACGCCGTGGGGCGGCCTCCCGATCGGTACGGCTCCGGTGACCGGCTCCGGCCCGTCGCCCTCGGTGCCGACCTCGAAAACGGCACAGCCGACGGTCGCCTCGGTCGGACCGTACTCGTTGAAGATGCGCACGCGCGGGGCGTGGGCGCGCCAGCGGGCGAGCAGTTCGTAGCGCAGCTCCTCGCCGCCGACGACCACGGTGCGGGCGGCATGGGCCAGCCGCTCGGCCGGCACGAGGCCGTTGAGCAGCCGCAGGTGCGAGGGGGTGAGCTTCAGCAGCGTCAGGTCCTCGCCCGCGGCCAGTCGCCCGGCGAGTACGTCGATGCGGCGGGAGCTTTCCTCGATGCGGACCTCGCCGCCGACGGCGAGGGGCACCAGCAGGCTGGTGACGGTGAGGTCGAACCCCAGCGAGGTGTGGACGCGGCTGCCCTCGCCGCCGTGCACGTAGGCGCCGGCCGCCCACCGCACGTAGGCGACGACGGAGCGGTGGGAGACCACCACACCCTTGGGCACTCCGGTCGAGCCGGAGGTGAACAGGATGTAGGCCGCGCGGTCAGCGAGGGCGGGGGCGGGGGCGCTGCCGTCCTGCGGCGGCTGGTCCGTCGCGTCCGCCGCCAGCTCCTGCACCCGGACCACGCGGTCGTCGAGCCCGTCGGGCGCCGTCGCATCCGGGTCCGTCAGCAGCAGCCGTGCCCCCGCCCTTTCGACCAGGGAGCGGAGCCGGTCCGCAGGCAGTGCAGGGTCGAGCGGCACATAGGTGCCACCTGCCTTGAGGACGGCGAGCAGCGCCGTGACGAGGCGTTCGCTGTGGACGCCGAGCAGCGCGACCCGGGTCTCGGCGCCTACCCCGATCCGGCGCAGGGCCGCGGCCCAGGTGCGGGCGGTCGCATCGAGTTCACGGTACGTCAGGGTGGTGGCGCCGCAGCGGACGGCGGAGGCGTCCGGGGTGCGGGCGGCCTGCCGCTCGATCAGGGCGTGCACGCTGGGCGCGGGATCGACGGTGGTTCCGGCGGTGGGCAGGGGTGGGGCGGGTGCGGGAGGCGGTCCGAGACGGAGCCGGCCGAGTGCGGCGCCGGGGGTGGCGAGCACCGACGTCACCAGTTCGGCGAACCGGTGCAGCAGGTCCGTCGCGGGGCCGGCGGCCAGCCGTTCGGGGCTGTGGTGCAGCGTGACGCTCACTCCGGCGGCGGACCAGGCGCAGCCGAGTTTGAGTCCCGCCGCGTCCGCGTCGACGTCCAGGCTGTCCGTGGACACCAGCAGCTCGCCCGCGTGCTCCGGTTCGGGCAGCCGCACGCATTCGAAGGCCGCCTCCCCGGGTCCCGGGCAGCCGTCGGGGGCATCGGCGGTCAAGTGGTCGGCAATGTCAAGAAGTTCCTGCCGGGCGTCGCGGACCCGGCCGAGGGCGTGGGTGAAGGGCAGGTCACCGGTGAGTTCGGGGGCGGCGGTGGCCCACTTGGCGTACGGGCCCATCACGTCGTCGAGTTCGCCGCCCCGTGCGGCCAGGAGCACCGAGACCGCCGGGCCGTCCTGCCCGCCGGTCCGCAGGAGCAGCGTGTACCAGCAGGTCAGGAGCACCGTGTCGACGTCGCTGCCCGTGCGTGCGGCCAGGTCCTGCAGCGCGGTCACGGTGTCGGCGCCCAGATGCCGTCGGACCGTGCCGCGGGGCGCCGGGGCGGCTCCCGCGGGCTCGGTCGCGAGGCGGGGGCGGGGCAGCTGCCCGCGCCGGGTCTGGTCGGCGGCGGCCGAGAGCTGTTCGGGGGTTCCGTCGAGGGAGCGCTGCCACTCGGCGAACTCGCAGTACTGCAGGGGGTCGTCGGGACCCGCCTCGCCGCGCAGGGCGGCGAGGAGTTCGGTCCGCAGGACGAGCAGGGAGGCCGCGTCCGCGAAGAGCGCGGGGACGGTGACGGTGAGCCGGTGCGTGCCGGGGCCGTCGGTCCGCCAGGCGATGTGCACCAGCGCCGTCTCGGTCCGGCTCCCCGCGTCGGCCGGCGGCTCCTCCCCGACGTGGACGTGCCCGTCCGGGTTGGGGTCGACGACCTGGACCGGTACCGCTGCGCCAGCCAGCGTCCGCAGCCGGGTCCGCAGGATCTCGTGGTCCTGCACGACTCCGGTGACGGCCCGCTCCACCGCGTCCGGCAACAGTTCGCCGCGCACGGTGAGGACCATGCGCGCAAGGGGTGTGCGGCCGGTGCGCAGTGCCAGGATGCGACGCTGCTGCTGCGAGAGCCGGTAGCCCTCAACGGCGTCCGCGGACGGCGCCGGCGCCTGTTGCGTGGTCTGTGCGGTCATCGGTGCTCCACCGTCCCGCCCATCGCGACCAGCAGCTTGCGCTCGCCCCGATAGGGGTTGCGGGCGTGGGCGGCAAGGATGTTGTCGACCATGAGCACGTCTCCGCGCTGCCAGCGGAAGCTGATCTCGCAGTCCTGGTAGACGCGCAGGATCTCCTCCATGTGCTCGGCGGGGATCTCCGTGCGGTCGCCGTAGGTGCACGTGCGGGGCAGGCGGTCGCCCACGACGGTACGCAGCGACTCTCTGGTGGCGCGGTCCAGGCAGGACAGGTGCCAGTGCTGGGCCTGGTTGGTCCAGCACCAGGCGCCGGTCACGGGGTGCCGGATCGCGGCGGGGCGTACGCATTCGGTGCGCAGCACGCCGTCGCGCCACGACCAGGAGAACCCGTCCCTGCGGCAGCGCTCCTCCACCTCCAGGCGGTCGGAGGTGCCGAAGACGTCCTGCCAGGCGACGCCCAGTTCGGGCAGGTAGGTACGGACGTAGCGGACCCCCTTCTCCAGGAAGGGGCGGCGGATCTCCTCCGGCAGCCGCTCGAACACCCGCCGGCTGTCGGCGACGGGCGTTTCGCCGCCCTCCTCGGCGGGCAGCGCGCAGCAGAAGAAGATCCGGCCGGGGCCCGTGGCGTTGAAGGTGTTCTCGTTGTGCCAGAGCAGCTTCTCGTGGGGTGCGAAGAAGACCGGCGTGTAGACCCCGGTGCCCAGGGCGGCACGCGGGTGTTCACCGTTGTCGGCGATCAGCTCGTCGACGAACACGGTGGCGAACTGCTCGAAGGACACGGGATCGGTCACCCCGAAGTCCCGGAAGAGGACGGCGCCGTGGGCCAGCAGGTCGCTCTCCACGTCGGCGTGCCGCTCCCGCGTCCAGGCCGTCAGGTCCACGTCCGTGTAGAGCCGGGTGTAGGTCGTGATGCCGTCGCGTCCCTCGTCCGGTGCGTCGCGCCGGACCAGCTCGGAGGCGCGCAGGGCGGCGGGCCGTGTCCTGCGGCGCAGCCCTGCCCGGTGGCCGGCGGCGCTGGGCGTCTGCGGTGCGGGACGGGCGGCCGTCGGGATGGGTTCGGGCGTCCGTTCTTCCATGGCGGTCTCCGGGTCTTCCATGGCGGTCTCCGGGTCGGCGGCGTCGAGGGGGACGGCGGTGTCGATCCGTGTCGCCATGTCCCGTACGAGATCGGTGAACCGGGCGCACAGCTCGGCCATCGAAATCTGGTCGAAGAGGTCGGTGTCGTACTCCCAGACGCCCTTGATCACGTCCCCGTCCTCCTCCAGCAGGACGGTCAGGTCGAAGCGGACGGTGCGCAGGCTCATCGGGAACGGGGTGAGGGAGAGCCCGGGCACCCGTTCCTCGCCCCTGGGCGTGTTGTTGAGCACGAGCTTGGTGCGGCACAGGGGGCTCTGCTCGCGTGAACGCCGGGGGTTGAGGGCTTGCACGACTCGTTGGAAGGGCAGTTCCTGGTGGGCGTACGCGTCCAGCGTCACGGCGCGGACCTGGTCGATCAGCTCGCGCCAGGTGGGCGCGCCGGTGAGGTCGCAGCGCAGCACGAGCTGGTTGACGAAGAAGCCGATCAGGTTCTCGCTCGCGAGGTCCGAGCGGCCGGCGACGTCGGTGCCGACCACGACGTCCCGTTCCCCGGACCGCTGGGCGAGCGCGGCGAAGAGGGGCGCGAGGACCAGCATGAAGGTGGTCGCCCCGGTGTCCGCGCCCAAGGTGCGCAGCGCGTGCACGGTGTCGGCGGCCAGCTCGAAGGGCAGCCGCTCGCCGCGGAACGTGGGCCGGGCCGGGCGTTGCCGGTCCAGTGGCAGGCCCCGCAGGGCGGTCACCCCCTCGAGCCGCTCGCGCCAGTACCGCTCGCTGGCGTCGAACTTGCCCTCGGCCAGCCGGCGCTGCTGGTCGGCGGCGAATGCCGTGTACGGGCGCTCCAGCGGCGGCAGGTCGGCGCGGCGGCCCTCGCACCGCGCCCGGTAGTGCGCGGTGATCTCGTCGAGGATCACCTTCATGGACCAGGCGTCGTACGTGATGTGGTGGAGTGTCAGGAGCAGTACGTGGCAGTCCGGTGCGGCCCGCAGCACGGACATGCGGATCTGGGGGTCGCGGCCGAGGTCGAACGGCTTGGCGTATGCGGCGCGGGCGTGGCGCTGCGCCTCCTCCGTCCAGGGCTCCACCTCCCCTGGTGCGGCGCAGCGGCCGAGGTCGATCACTTCGCAGGGCACGGGGGCCGGTTCGCGGACGATCTGGCGCAGCCTGCCGTCGACCATCTGGAAGACGGTTCTGAGCACCGCGTGCCGCCGCACCATGTCGTCCACGGCGCCGCGCAGGGCCACCAGGTCGAGGTCTCCGTCGAGGCGGACGTACATGGGCACGTTGTAGTGGTGGGCGGACGGGTCAAGTTGCTGCACGAACCAGAGCCGCTCCTGTGCCGGCGAGGCGAGCGGCGGCCCGTCATCGGCGGCCGCCGGTTCACCGTCGTTGTCGTCCGGCGCCGCCACGGCCGTCAGGCCGTCGATGACCGCGGCGAGTTCGCGCAGCGTGCGGTGCTCGAACGGGGCCCGTACCGGCAGCTCCACGCCGAACTCCGCCCGCAGCCGGTACACCAGCTGGAAGGTCAGCAGCGAGTGGCCGCCGAGCGCGAAGAACTCGTCGTCGGGGCCGATGTCGGTGACGGCCAGGAGTTCCCGCCACACGGCGGCGACGGTCTCCTCGGTCGGGGTCGTCGCCCGGCGGGACGCCGCGTCCGGTCCCTGCGCCGGTCCGGCAGCCCTGCTCAGCGCGAACCGGTACCCGGCCAGGGCGCGCCGGTCGGCCTTGCCGTTGGCGGTCAGCGGGATCTCCGGGACGGGCACCAGGGCGGCCGGCACCATGGCGGCCGGCAGCAGCGCGCTCAGGCCCGCGCGGATCTCGGGCAGCAGGTCCGCCGCGGTCCGGCGCCACAGCGGGTCGTTTCCGTGGCGCCGGGTGGCGGACAGCGTGCCGCGCTCCGGTGTCCGGGCGGGCGCGGGAGGTACGCCGGGGGCGGTCAGCTCCGCGTCGAAGGAGCCGTCGCCCGCGCTGCGCCGCCAGTCCAGGCGTACCCGATAGCCCAGTTCCTCGCCGAGGCGGACCACGTCCTCCGGCAGTACGGCCGGGGCCGGCTGCTCCACTCCCGCCAGGACGTCGCCGACGGCACTCGCGGGGTGGGCCTGCTCGAGTGCGGCTCGCCGTGCGGCGAACGGGGCGACGCGGCCGTGCGGGACGGACCGCAGCGACAGCGCCGGCGGGCGTTCCTCGGCCACCAGGCGCCGCAGCCACTCGAGGGACGCTTCCCGCGCCGGCCACTCGACCAGGCGCGGTTCCGGTCCGCCGGCCGCCGGCCGTTCCGGGCGGGGTACGCCGACCGGTGCGACCGTGAGGACCACGTCGAAGCGGAACCGGGTCAGTTCGTTGTCGGCCGGGCCGAACCGCGGCATCACCTCGACCTCCGAGATCCGGGGGTGGGTGGCGAGGAGTTCGGTGAAGAACCCGGGTGCCAGGCAGAGTTCCTCTTCCAGCAGCGTCCGGCGCCGCACCGCCGCGAGCACGTCCGAGACGCGGGTGCCCGGGGGGGTGGAGGCCAGCTCCACGCAGGTGTGAAACAGCTCCAGGAGCGGCAGGCTGCGCACGTCCCCGACGAAGACGCTGCCGCCGTTCGGCATCGCGTCGACCGCCGACCGCAGGACGCGCTCCGTGTAGGAGACGCTCGGGAAGTACTGCACGACCGAGTTCAGGACGACGGTGTCCACCGCGTCGCCGTCCCGCACGGCCCGGTGGGCCGGGGCGTGCCGCAGTTCGACGGACGTGCCCTCGGGCATGTGGTCCAGGCGGACGCGCACGTGGTCGAGCACGGCCGGCGAGATGTCGGTGCCGATATACGAGCGGCAGCCGGGCGCGACGTTGCGCAGGATCATGCCGGTACCGCAGCCGATCTCCAGCACGCGCCGGGGACGCAGGGCCCTGATCCGGGTGACGGTCTGCTCCCGCCAGGAGGCCATGTCCGGCGCCGGGATGCGGGCGCCGGTGACGCTGTCCGTCCAGCCGACGAGTTCGGCCTCCCCGGTCGGGAGTTCACGGAGCGGGGCGTACAGGTCCTGGTAGACGCCGTCCCATTCGGCGAGCCGGTCCTCCTCGCGCCGGCGCGCGTCCTCTTCCTGTGCCGCCTGCGCCACCTGCACATAGCCGACGAGTTCCGCCTCGCCGGCGTCGGTCTCCTCGACGGTCACGTCGGCGGCCACCACCTCGGGCCGGTCGAGGAGGGCCGCCCGGACCTCACCGGGTTCCACCCGGTTGCCGCGGATCTTGACCTGGTCGTCCAGGCGCCCCAGGTACTCGAGGCTCCCGTCGGAGAGCCTGCGCACCAGGTCGCCCGTGCGGTACATCCGCGCGCCCGGCCGGGACGCGAAGGGGTCGGGCACGAACCGGGCTGCCGTCAGCCCGGGCCGGTGCCAGTATCCGTGTGCGAGGCCCGCCCCGCCGACGTACAGCTCCCCGCGGACGCCGTCGGGGACCGGCCGCAGGTGGCCGTCCAGGACGTAGGCCCGGGTGTGGTCGACCGGCATGCCGATCGGTACGGCGTCGCCCGGCCCGGCACCCGCCGACTCGTACGCGACGCAGGCCACGGCCGCCTCGGTGGGGCCGTACTCGTTGACGATCCGCACCCGGCCGCCCGCCTCGCGCAGCGCCGTGAGGTCGTCCTCGTACAGCGCCTCCCCGCCGACGACGAGCACGTCGACGAGGGCGGCGAGCCGCCCGGCGAGTCCCGCCCTGACCAGCAGCCGCAGATGCGACGGGGTGAGCTTGAGGAACGGCGCGCCCTCGGTGGTCTCCACCCACCGCACCAGCGACTCGCCGGGGGTGTCGGACTCCTCCAGGAGGTCGAGCCGGCCGCCGGCGGTCAGCGGGCCAAGGAGGCTGGTGACGCTCAGGTCGAAGGCCGCCGAGGTGTGGACGGGCACGCCGCGCGGGTCGGCGAGGTCGACGACCGAGCCGATCCACCGCAGGTAGTCGGCGACGGGACCGTGGGGGACCGTGACACCCTTGGGGCGGCCCGTGGAACCCGAGGTGTAGATCACGTACACGGTGTCGTCCGGGCCGCAGGGCAGGCCGGGCCGTATGTCGGGCGCGGCGGCCAGGTCCGTCTCCAGCAGCCCGAGGTCGATGACCGCCGGGCCGGGCGCCGCACCGCGCGTGATGACCGCCGACGCCGCGCTGTCCTCGAGGACGAGCGAGGTGCGCGCGGCGGGGGCCGACGGGTCGAGGGGGAGGTAGGCGGCCCCGCACTTGAGCACGGCGAGCAGGGCGACCAGCAGGTCGGGGCCGCGGGGCAGCAGGATGCCGACGAGGTCGCCGCGGCCGACTCCGGCGGCCTGCAGCCGATGCGCGAGCCGGTTGGCCGCGCGGTCCAGTCCGGCGTACGACAGGTCGGTGCCGCGCCAGGTGAGCGCGGGTGCGTCCGGGGTGCGGTCGGTCTGCCGCTCGATGAGTACGTGGACCGGTTCGCGGCCCTGTGCCGGCCGGTCCGCGGCGTCGCCGGCCTGCCGCAGCCGGGTGTGCGCCGCCTCGGTCAGCAGCGGCAGTTCGGCACACGTGCGGTGGGGGTCGCGGACGGCGGCGTCCAGCAGCGTCTCGAAGCACTCCACGAGCTGCTCGACGGTGCGGGTGTCGAAGAGGTCGGCGGCGAACTCGACGTACCCCTGGAAGCGGCCGTCCTCCTCCCACATGTTCAGGTCGAGGTCGAAGCGGGTCGCCCCGGTGTCGAAGGGCACCGCCGTCACCGTCAACCCGGCCACCCGGGCGACGATCTCCGGCGTGTTGTGCAGCGTGAAGTTGACCTGGTACAGCGGGTTGCGAGACAAGTCGCGCTCGGGGAACAGGCGTTGTGCGACGACGTCGAGCGGCATGTCCTGGCAGTCGTATCCGGCGGTGCAGATCCCGCCGGTCTCCTGCAGCAGGTCCGCGAAGCCGGCCTCGGGCCGCAGGGGGATCCGGAACAGCACCGTGTTGGCGAAGAACCCGATCAGGCCGTGGGTCTGCTCGTCGCGCCGGTTGGCGATGGGGGCGCCGACGACGACGTCGTCCTGGCCGCTGTAGCGGCCGAGCAGCAGGGCGAAGCCCGCGAGGAGCGTCATGTACGGCGTGCGGCCCCGCTCTGCGCTCAGCCGCAGCAGGGCGTCGGTGAGCCGCTGCGAGAAGGCGAACCGTACGGTGCCGCCCCGGTGGCTCTGTACGGCAGGCCGGGGCCGGTCGGTCGGGAGCGTGAGCTGCTCCGGCGCGCCGACCAGCTGTTTCTTCCAGTACTCGAGCTGGCGCCGCGCCTCGGCCGACTCCAGCCAGTCGCGCTGCCAGCGGCTGAAGGCTCCGAAGTCCACCGGGAGCGGCTCGGGTTCGTCCGGCCGTCCGGCGAGCCGGTGCTCGTACAGCGCGCACAGTTCCCTGCTGAAGACGCTCAGCGACCAGCCGTCGACAGCCACGTGGTGGAAGGTGACCAGCAGGACGTGCTCGTCCTCGGCCATGCGCAGCAGGCGGGCACGGATCGGCACCCCCTGTTCGAGGTCGAAGGGCGCCGTGCGCTCCTCCTCCATCAGCCGCCGGTACGCCTCCTGTCGCGCACCGGCGTCCTGGTCGGTGAGGTCCACCAGGGGCAGGCCGACGGGGACGGACTCGTGGACCCGCTGCACCGGCACCCCTTCGACCAGCGGGAAGCTGGTCCGCAGGATCGGATGCCGCCGCACCACCGCGCGCAGCGCGTCGGTGAACGCGGCCCGGTCCAGCCGGCCCGTGAGGCGGCACACCAGCGGTGTGTGGTAGTGCGAGCCGTCGGCGGCCAGGCGCTGCAGGAAGAGGATCCTGCGCTGGGTGAAGGAGGTGGGCGCGTCGGTGCCCGCGGGCTCCACGTAGGCGGCGAGCGGCGGCTGGACGCCCGCCTCGAGCAGCCGGGAGCGCAGTCGCGCGCGCTCCTCGGCGGACAGCCGCGTGATGCGCTCGACCAGTTCCGATGTCATGGCGTGACCTTCCTGTCCCCCGTCCCGCGTTCCTCTTCGAGGCCGGCGAGCACGTCCTCCAGCAGCGCCTCTCCCTCGTCGGCCGTGGCACGCAGTGCGCCGATCTGGGCGGCGAGATGCGCCGGCGTGGGGTCCTCGATGAACCGTTCCAGGGAGACCTGCACTCCGCAGCTCGCGTCGACCTTGCTGAGCAGCACCATGACCTGCAGCGAACTCCCGCCGGCGACGAAGAAGTTGGTGTCCGGTTCCGCGGTGGCGCCGGGGAGGACCTCGTGCCAGACCTGCAGCGCCTCCTTCAGGAGGTCCGTGTCCGGGAGCCCGGCCGCGGGTGACGGTGTGCTTGCGCGCATGTCCGGCTCCGTGAGCGTCGTACGTTCCCCGTCGCCGGCCCAGCGCTGCAGGGGGAACGTGCCGAGCGGCCGGTCCGGTTCGGCGAGCAGCCGGTCCGTGAGGTCGAGCCACTGGTCGGCCGTGCGTGCGATGGTGCGGGCGTCGTGGAGTTCACTGCGGTATTCCATGCTCACGGAGAGCCGACCGCCCTCGTCCACGACCGACACGAGCAGGTCGAGGGCCGAGGGCCGGCCCGGGGCCGGAAGGAAGCTGATGTCGAGCCCGGGCACCTCGAGGGGTTCCTGCCGCGGGATCATCTGGAACAGGACGGGGAAGAGGGGATGCCGGCCGGTGTCCCGCTCGTCGTTCACCAGGGCCACCACCTGATCGAAGGGCACGTCCTGGTGCTGGTACGCGTCCGCCCATGCGGTGGCCGTGGTGCGCGCGAGACCGGCGAAGCCCGCCGCCTCGTCCACGCCGGTGCGGACGGCCACCATGTTGGCGAACAGGCCGACCATGTCCTGCGTCTGGGGCTGGGTCCGGCCGGCCACCGTGCTGCCGACCACCAGGTCTGCCGTGCCGAGGGTCCGCGAGAGCGTCGCGCAGAAGGTGGCCAGGAGCGCGGTGAACAGGTCGCCGCCCGCGGCCCGTCCGGCCGCGCGCAGCGCGTCGGCCGTCGTCCCGTCGATCTCCCGGTGCACGCTGTCCACCCGGATGGGCGCGTGCCGCGACCGGGGGTGGTCGGTCGGCAGGTCCAGGGGGCGCATGCCCCGCAGCCGGTCGCGCCAGAAGTCCAGGTGGGGCTCCAGTGCGCCGCTGTCGGCGAGCTGCTCCTGCCACGCCGCATAGTCTGCATACTGGAGTTCGATTGCAGGAGGGCGCCAGGGCCGACCGGCGCTGACGGCGCGCAGTGCTTCGCCCACCTCGCGGACGAGCAGCCCCAGGGACCACGCGTCCACCACGATGTGATGCACCGCCAGGTGCAGGGCGCGCGAGGTCTCGCCGGTGCGCGCCAGCGAGACGCGGACCAGCGGGCCCCGGCCCAGATCGAAGGGAGTGTCCGCCTCGGCCCGGACCACCCTGTCGAGGGCCTCGTCGCTCGCCTCGTCGCGCACGTCCACCGTCCGCACACGGGCGCCATGCGGCGAGATCACCTGGTACAGGCGCCCGTCGATCATCCGGAACCCGGATCTGAGCACCTCGTGCCGGGCCAGGACCGCCTCGACGGCGGCGACGAGACCGGCGTCGTCGAGGTCCCCCTCGATCGCTACCCCGCCGGAGAGATTCAGAGCCGCCCGGTCTGCGGACGACTCGTGGACGAACCACAGCCGCTGTTGCGCGTACGAGGCCGGCACGGCGGCAACGGCCTCCTTCTGCTCAGTCAAGGGGACTCCCGTGCGAGGGTTCGGCCATGGCGACGGCCACCTGGCGCGGCCCGGTGAAGGGTTCGCGGCCGTGCGCGGCCAGCATGTTGTCGACCACCAGCAGGTCGTCGGTCCGGTAGTCGAACCTGGTCAGCGCGGCGCGGTAGCAGCTCCGCAGGTGGTCGAGGACGTCGTCGCCGATCGGCCCGCCGTCCCCGAAGTAGGTGTTGCTGGGCAGTTCTTCCTCTCCGACCATCTCCAGCAGCCCTTTGCGCACGACCTCCGGGAGCGTGCTCACGTGGAAGACGGTGATGTGGTTGAACCACACCCGCTCACCCGACAGGGGGTGCCGGTGCACGGCGTCGCGTACGGCCACGGTGCGCAGCACGTCCCTGCCGCGCCACTCGGTGCGCAGGCCACGGGCGGCGCAGTAGGCGTCGACCTCGCCGCGGTCGGCGGTGTCGAAGACGTACTGCCAGGGCAGGCCCACTTCCTCCCGGTAGGTCCGGGTGACCGTCCACCGGCGCCGGGTGAACTCCTCGACGACCTGCGGATCGATGGCCCGCAGGACCTCACGAGTGTCCGCGAGCGGGGTGGCACCCTGCGTGGCGGCGGGCCGCACGCAGTGGAAGAACAGCGTCATGGGCCAGCTCGCCTGGTAGGAGTTCTCGTTGTGCAGGAAGATCTCCTCGGACGGCGGGTAGTCGGTGGAGGTGTAGATCCGCCCCTGGATGGCACGGCGCGGCGAGGCCCGCTCCGTGTACGACAACGGCGGACCCGACAACGTGGTCACCGCCGCCTCGTGTCCCTGCGCCCCGCCCACGTCGAAGCCGCGCAGCAGCACGGCACCGTGCGTGTGCAGGCGCTCTCGGATCTCCGCCCGGTGCCGAGTCAGGGTCTCGAGGAGACCGCTCCCGGTGCGGTTCATGGTGTACGGCAGGTCCACGCTCACTCCTCCGTTCGCCAGACCCGCAGGGCGCCGTCGCGCCACATCCGGTGGCAGACGCCCCGCTGCACCTTGCCGCTCGTCGTGCGGGGCAGCCCGCCGGGGAGCACCAACTCCACCTGCCCCACCGCGACCTGGTGCTCGGCGAACACCTTCGCCTGCACGGCGGCGGTCACCTCGGCCCGCAGCACGGACGGGTCGCCGGCCCGCCCGCGACCGCCCGCGGCACCCTCCCCGCCCTGGGTCGAGGACCACGCGGCCAGCACCTCGCGCCGCAGTTCGGCCACCACGACCACGACCGGTCCGGCCTCTTGCGTCTCGGCCAGGAACGCGGCCGTCGCGCCGTCGCCGACGGCCGGATGGCTCGCGGTGACCGTCCGCTCGATGTCCTCGGCGTGGTGGTTGCGGCCGTTCACCACCATGACGCTGTCGCGCCTGCCGATGACGAACAGCTGCCCTTCATGGATGAATCCGAGGTCGCCGGTGCGCAGGAAGGTCTCGCCCGACGCGTCGCCGGCCAGGGCCGCCCGGAACTTGTCCGCGCTCCCCTCGCTCTCGCGCCAGTAGCCGCCGGAGACGCTCCCGCCGCGGATCCATATCTCGCCGATGCCGTCAGCGGCGCACTCGGCACCGGTGGCCGGGTCGACGACGACCAGGCGGGTGTTCTGCGACCAGCGGCCACAGCCCACGTAGACGCGTGCGTCGGACGGGTCGGGGTCGGTCACCACGCGCCGCTCCTCGTCGGCGGCCCGGGCGGAGACCGTGAGGGTCAACGGGTCCCAGGGCTCACGGAAGCCGCTGACGTACACCGTCGACTCGGCCAGGCCGTAGGAGGGGCTCAGGGCGGAGGGCGCCAGGCCGCACGGCTCGAAGGCGTCGCGGAAGCGGGCAAGCGTGCTCGGGCGGACGGGCTCCGCGCCGTTGAGGACCACCCGCCAGTGGGTGAGGTCCAGTTCGGCCTTCTCCGCCTCGGTGACGCGGTCGACGCACCGGTCGTACCCGAAGTTCGGGGCCGACGCGGAGTGTGCACGGTACCGGGTGATGGCCCGCAGCCACACGGCAGGCCTGCGCAGGAAGGCGGCGGGGGACATCTGCACGGAGCTGCCCCCGACCGACAGGGGCCCCAGGATCTGGGCGAGCCCCATGTCGTGGAAGTGCGGCAGCCAGCTCACGGCGACGAAGTCGGCCGGCGCAGGAAGTTCGTCGACCCGCTGCGCTCGGACGATGTCGGTCAGGTTGCTGATGACGTTGCGGTGGGTGAGCCGCACGCCGCGCGGCGTGGACGTCGATCCCGAGGTGTACTGCAGCAGGGCGACGGCATCCGGAGAGGGGCTGTGCTCCCGCCACTGGCCGACCGGGGCGCCGATCCGCTCCGCGGTGTCCAGCACGCGCAGGTTCCCGCCGGGGCCGGGCTCCTCGGATCCCACGGTGAGCAGCACCGCGGGCGCACAGTCCTCGATCACGGCAGCGGTTCTGGCCGACGCCCGGCTGCCGGAGGCGGCACCGGTGGGAACCGGGACCGGAATGAGTCCGGCGTACAGACAGCCGAACAGGGCCGGCACGAAGTGGCGCGAGTCCGGGTACGCCAGCAGCGCCCGCTCCCCCGGCGCGGCGATCCCGCCGAGCCGGACCGCCAGGTCGCACGCCTCGTCGTGCAGCTGCCGGTAGGTGAGCCTGGCCTCCTCCGTGCCGTCGGGCCCGAGATGGACCAGGGCCGTGTGGTCCGGGATGGTCCCGGCATGCCGGACCAGCAGTCCGACCAGGTCCTGCGCGGGCAGGGAAACGGCAGTGGCGTGCAGGTCCGTGGCCTGTGGTGGGACGCCCATGTCAGGCATCACTCGCCAGGGCGCGCCGCAGACTCAGCGGGCGCAGGTCGGTCCAGACGCGCTCGATGTGGTCGAGGCAGTCGTCCTTGCTGCCCTGTACACCCACCTCGGTCCAGCCCTCGGGGAGGTCACGGCCGGCCGGCCAGATGGAGTACTGCTCTTCAAGGTTGACCACTACGCGGTATGTCTCGGGCTCGCTGCTGAGCATGGCGAGGCTCCTCCTGCTGGTGTCTGAGGTGGTCCGGTGCGCCGGTGGCGCGTTCCTGGGCGGGCGGTCGCTGGTCAGTCGGGAAGCCGGACCGCGCGTCGTTCGATCTGCTGGATGGGCGGCAGCGGCCGGTGCTCGGCAGGTTCCGTTCCGGCGGCGCCGACCGCCGCGTCGATCGCGGCTGCGAGCCGCGCCACAGTGGGGTTGTCGTAGAACTGCTTCACGGTGATCTCGGCGCCCCAGATGGCCTTGATCTCGCCGATCACCCGCATCGTGAGCAGGGAGTCGCCGCCCACGTCGAAGAAGTCGGCGCTCACCGCGACGTCGTCGAGTTGTAGGGCCTCGGCCCAGATCTCGCACAGGCGGCGCTGGGTGTCCGTGCGCTGCCGGTCCTCCTGGCGGGAGCCGTGGGCGCCGTGCACCGGCCGCGCCACGACCCGGCCGGCCGCGGGGGTGAGCGAGGCGCGGTCGACCTTGCCGTTGCTCGTGGTTTGCAACTGCGCGACCACGACGATGCGGTCGGGCAGCATGTAGTGCGGCAGGACGGCGCGCAGCCCCTCGTACCAGCCGCTGGTGTCGGCCGTGTCCGGGCCGCCTTCCACGGGGACGGCATAGGCGTCGATCTTGCGCGCCTCGGTCGGGCCAGAGGCGACGGCCACCGCGTCGGCCACGCCCGCAAGGGACCGCAACGCCGCCTCGATCTCGCCGAGTTCGATGCGATAGCCGCGCACCTTCACCTGCTCGTCCGCCCGGCCGACGTACTCCAGCTGTGGACCCGACGGAGTGGCACGTTCGCGCACGAGGTCCCCGGTGCGGTAGATCCGCCGGCCCGGCTGCCCGGCGAAGGGGTGCGGCAGGAAGGCTGCGGCCGTCTTGGCGGGGTCGGCCAGGTAGCCGCGGCTGAGCGCGTCTCCGCCGAGATGGAGGATGCCGGTCTCGCCGGGAGGTACCGGCCGCAGGTCCTCGTCCAGGACCCAGGCCTCGACTCCCGGCAGCGCGCGGCCGATCAGGGCGTTGCCGTGCTTCTCGTCGCCGTCCACGTACACCGCGACGGTGGCGTCGATGGTGCACTCCGTCACGCCGTAGCAGTTGACGACGTCGCCCTGCGGGCCGAGCAGGCCCCGCACGGACTTCATCTCCTCGGTGTGCACGAGGTCGGAGCCGACGATGAGCAGGTCGAGCCCGCGCAGCGGGGTCTCGGCGTGCCCGTCGGCGTGGGTGGCCAGGCGGCGCAGTACCGGCGGCACGAAGTCGGCGATCCGCACCTGGTGTTCGTCGATCAGGGCGAGCAGCCGCTCCGGATCCAGCATCACCTCGCGCGGGCAGATGACGAGGGTCCCGCCCGAGCCCAGCGCCCGGATGGTCTCGCCGAGGAAGCCGTCGAAGCTGAAGTTCGCCATCTGTAGCTGGGCCAGACCCGGTGCGATGCCGAAGGTCTCCTGCCAGGCGCGGTAGGTGCTCGCGAGGCCGCCGTGGGTGCCCATGACACCCTTCGGGCGGCCCGTGGAGCCCGAGGTGTAGATGACGTATGCGAGCGACGCCGGGTGGACGACGGCCGCGGTGGCCGGGGCCGGCTGTCCCCGGGCCGCCAACTCGTCGGTCGTCAGGACCGGCAGGCCCGTGCCGGCGAATCGTTCCCGCAGGGAGGCGCCGGTGACGAGGGCGACGGGCGAGGCATCGTCGAGGATCTGCCGGTGTCTCGTCGCGGGGTCGTCGGCGTTCAACGGGACGTAGGCGCCGCCCGCCTTCCACACGGCGAGGACGGTCGCGACGAGGTCGATGGAGCGGTCGAGGCAGATGGCCACCCGGGACTCGGCGCCGACGCCGGCCGCACGCAGTCCGTGCGCGAGCCGCTCCGCCCGCTCGTCGAGATCGCGGTAGCCGATCCGGTCGGTGCCGCAGATCACGGCGGCCTGATCCGGCCGTTGCCGTACGTGCCGTGCGAGGAGTTCCGGCAGGAGGTAGGGGCGGATGGGGCGGTCGGGTGCATCGGCGAGCCGGACCAGCAGCTCACGGAACCGGTCCGCCAGGCCGCGCACGGTGTCCTCGTCGAGGGTTTCCGCGCAGTACGCGAACGTGCACCGCAGCGCGTCGCCGTCCGGGCGCAGGGAGACGTCGAGATCGGCGGCGACGCTGGTGCGGGGCGCGGAAACCATGCGCACGTCCAGGCCGGCGAAGTGGGCGGCCCGGCGTTCGGGCACCAGGTTGAAGAGGGGCAGCTCGGTTCCGCGGCCCTTTCCGGTGCCGGGTTTGAGGGCTCGCAGCAGATCCGAGAGGGGGTAGCGGGCGTGCTCGTACGCCTCGAGCAGTGACCGGGACGCGGTGTCCGAAAGGTCCCGGAAGGTGTCGCCGGCGCGCAGCACCGTAGTGACCGGGACGACGCTCACGCAGTTGCCGACCGTACGGGACCCGTCCTCCGCGGACAGCAGCCGGACGGGCACAGCGACGGTGATCTCCTCCTGTCCGGTGATCTCGTGCAGGAGAGCCGCATAGGCGCTGAAGTACACGGTGAAGGGGGTGTGGCCCTGGTCCCGTCCCCGGGCTACGGCCCGGTCGACCAGGGCGGCCTCCACGGTGACGACGACCTCGTCACCGGTGCGCCGGTCGCCGGCCTCCTCGGGGCGGTCCAGGGGCAGTTCTGGAGCGGGGATGCCCGTGGGGTAGCGGCCCAGCCAGTAGGCCTCGTCAGCCTGCCGTCGCGAACCGGCCCGATAGGCGCTCTGGGTGCGGACGAACTGCCGGTAGGGGGCGGGTTCGGGCAGCGCTCCCGCGTCCGTCCCGGAGCAGGTCGCGCTGTACAGCGCGCCGATGTCGTCGATCAGGATCTGGAAGGAACCGCCGTCCGCGACGAGGTCGTGGCCCGTGAGGGAGAGCAGGTGCCGGTCCTCGTCGACCCGCGCGAGGGCGATGCGGTACAAGGGTCCCTGCGCCAGGTCGAAGACGTGCCGCGACCCGGCTCGCATGAACGTGTCGATCAGTTCGGCCCGGCGCTCGGCGGGTTCCTCACGCATGTCGGAACGCAGGATCCCGACCTCGTGCCGGCGGATGCTCTGGTGGCTGCCGTCGGGGGCGAAGACGCTGTGCAGGCTCTCGTGCCGGTCCACGACGGTCCGCAGGGCGTCGATGAGTTCGGGGACCCGCAGTTCGCCGCGGAGGTCGAGCACGACGGTCTCGTTGAAGGAGCGGGAGACGTCGTGGCCGAGCTGGCTGAGGAACCAGGTCTGCCGCTGGCCCTCGGTCAGCGGATACCGCTCGCCATCGGCCGCCGGGCTGTGCTCCCGCTGCCGGGAGGCGTTTGCCGTGGCACGCTGCTCCTGTGCCGCGGCCACGGCCCGGGCCAGGGAACGCGGGGTTCCCTCCGCGGCCAACGCCTCACGCAGAGAGAGCGTGACGCCGAAGCGCGCCTCGATGCGGTGCAGCACGTCGAACATGGCGAGGGAGTCGAGGCCGAGGGCTACCAGCGTGGTGTCGGGGTCCAGAGGGCCGGACGCGTTGAGCAGTGCCTCCAGCTCCGTGGTCAGCGTGGCGAGGACTTCGTCGGTGCGCCGAAGTGTCCTGTCGGCCGGGGTACTCACGTCGCCTCACGTTCCTTCGATCGGGGATGTGGGCCGCAGGGGGCGCCCGGCGCCCGCCCGGCCCACCGCGGTGAAGATGCCGGACAGCGCGATCAGCGCGCACGCGATGCCGGAGACCAGGCAGACCGAGGCGACCGAGTAGGCGTTGACCGCCGCGGTGAGGAGGGCGGCCCCGAGCGGGCCGACGGCCTGGTGGATGGTCCAAAACGCCGAAGTGACGCGCCCGAGCAGGGCGTCGGGGGTCAGCTCCTGGCGCAGCGACATCGAGCAGATGCCGGCGAGACCGGTGAAGAAGAGGAAGCCGACGGCGAGCGCGGCCACGCCGTAGACGTTCTTGGTGAATCCGATGGCCGCGATGGTCAGCCCGCACAGCGTGAACGCGCCGATCCACGTGACACCGAACCCGAGCGTCCTGCGGACGACGGCGACCAGCCCGCCGGCGAGCATGGACCCGATCGTGGCAGCCGCGAGGACATAGCCGACGACGCTGTCCCCCTCCCCCAGGTCGTGCTTCAGATAGAAGATGAAGATGTCGGTGAGGCCCAGGGTGATGAACGTCTGCAGGGAGAGCAGCCCGGTCAGGGCGCGCAGCAACGGGGTCTGCCACAGGAACCGCGCGCCCGCGGTGAATTCCCTCCTGGACACCGTCCCGGCAGGGGCGGGGGTGTGTTCACCCTCCGGTGGCCGGAATCTGATGAGGCTCAGCCCCAGGGCGGATGCGGCGAAACTGGCGGCGTCGATCGCGACGGCGGTCACCGGCCCGAGGGCCGCGCAGAGAAGGCCGGCCCCGGTCATACCGGCGATCGTCATCACGGCGTACGTCGCTTCGAGGCGGCCGTTCGCTGCCGTTATCTGTTCCTTGTCCACCAGGTTCGGGACGGCCGTGACGTACGTGATCTGGAATCCCATGCCGAATACGGCTCCGAGCGGGACCACGAGATAGAGCAGCCACACCTGCGGGGAGATCATCCACAGCAGCGGAATGAGCCCGTAGAGCAGGGATCTCGCAATGTCGCAGACAATCATCAGTTTTCGCCGATCGACTCGGTCGACAATGACGCCTGCGAAAACTCCGGTGCCGATGGAACCCACGGAGGTGAGGCCCGTGAGTAGCCCCATCTGCACCACTGAGCCAGTATTGTGCAGGATCAGCAAAGGAAGTGCGACAAGCGAAAACGAATCACCGGCGACCGAAACACCTTGACTGATCCAGAAGAATAAGAATGGTCGATTTTTGCGCAACGTACCAGCGATGGTCACTCGCCTCCGGCTGCTTCTTCGAGCCCGCCTACCAGGCAGCCCAAATACCCCGTTAATACCTTCGGTCGAACGATCACCCATGCTTACACGCAAGTTCCAAGCCTGTCAAACACTTATCGGAACCCGATCATGGCGCCTCACAGCACCTTTACAATGATCAAAAACCGGACAATGAATCTCAAGATCTACAAAACACACCCGCAGCATCCCGCAAGTCCCTGCAGGTAAAGGAGTAACCAAATCCCGTAAGCATATCCAGCGACTGCAAATAAGTGGCTAGACTGTCATTGCTGCAGAGCACTCCTGGCTCGTGTGTCCACTCCCATAAAGGTCGGGATACGGCGCGTGGAGCACTGCGGTGTACGGCATGCTCGCCCCCGAAATCTCAGTCAGAGAATGGAGCGTGAATCATGATCGACACCACAGAAAACGAAATGTCGAACTCCGCTTTCGAGGAACTGCTCGACGACGAATACGACCGCCCCCAGACCTGTCTGGTACCGCCGGCGGCCTGACGTCTTCATGCGCCTGCGCGTCTCTCCGCTGTGCGTGTTCACCTGGCGAAGAGGACAGTTGATCTGTGACGATCCGTTGCGGCACCGCCAGCTGGCCCTGAGGCCTGAGGCCCAGCGAGTACTGTTGCACTTCGCCGACTGGAAAGATGTGGCCGAGTCCGCGGAGCCGGGGGTCACTCCGGACCCATGGCTCGTGCGCCAGTTGCACGAGGCCTGCATTCTGATCGCCGAGGGGACGGCCGAGCACCGGTTCGCTGAGTCTCTCGGGCCCTGGTCCGAGTGGGGCACCGCGGCGACGTACTTCCACCTGGCCTCGCGCACGACCCGCACCGACGACTTCCGCTCCGCGGCCGAGGACACCGCCTGGCTGCTGGAGAACCGGGCGGACCGCCCCCAGCCGGCCGAGATCAAGGAGTATCCGAACGCCGAACGACTGGTGCTGCCGCCGGCTGACAATGCGCGGTTCGCCGCCCAGGGTCTGGACTCCGTGCTGCGCAGACGCCGCACCACCCGGAGGTTTGATCCCGAACAGCCCATGCTCACGGACCAGTTGGCCACCCTGCTGTACTGGCTGGCCGGAGTACAGCATGTCGTGGAGTCTCCGGAGTTCCGCCCCTCCCTGCTCAGGGCCAGCCCCTCGGGCGGCGCACGCCAGTCCCTCGAGGTGTATCCGGTGGTCCGGAACGTGACGGGCATTCCCGCGGGTGTCTACCACTACCACCCGACCGCTCACGCCCTTGAGGCACTCGACACCGGTCCGCTCGACGCCGGTCGGCTCGTCGACATGTGCGGCGGGCAGAGCTTTGTCCAGGATGCCTCCGTGGTGCTGCTCTACACATCGGCCCTGGACCGCGTCGCCTGGAAATACCTGATGGGCCGCACCTATCGCACCCTCTACATGGAACTCGGCCACTTCAGCCAGACCGCGTACCTGACCGGCACGGCGCTGGGCCTCGGCGTCGCATTCACCGCCGCCATACGGGACACAGCGGTCGAAGAGCTGCTCGGCCTGGACTGGCGGCATGAAATCCCGTGCGGCGTCACCGCGGTCGGCGTGCCCGCGCCCGCCGAGGCCGCCCGCCAGGAGGCAATGCTGCACGGAGCGCCGCCCGCCTTCTCCTTCGCCGGCGATGCATGGGACGGGCGGAGCGTATGAGCGCCAGACACACGGCGGACGAACGATCCCCTGGCGGCATCCATGCTCATCTCGACCTCACCCGCCTGCAGAACAACATTGGCCGCTTCCACCAGCGCGTGGCCGAACGGGGTGTGCGCGTCCGCTGCCATGTGAAAGGCCACCGGACCGTTCAGATCGCGCAGCGCCAGCTGGCGGCGGGCGCAACGGGCATCGCGGTGACGCAACTGGCCCAGGCACGCCGGTACATCGCCGCGGGCATCACGGATGTCGTGGTCGCGCACCCCTGGACCGATCCCTGGCGCTGGCGGCTCATCGCCGAACTCGCCGACCGGGCCCGCCTGTCAGCCCACGTCACCACCGAGGAAGCGGTCCGCGGCCTGGGCGCCGCCGCCACCGCGGCGGGGACCACGGTCGGGGTCAGGCTCCAACTCGGCACCGGTGAGGACGTCACCGCCGTGCCGGACGGCCAACTCCTCGTCGTGGCCGCGGCGGTGGCGGCCGAGCCCGCCCTGCGGTTCGACGGCGTCACCGCCTACCAAGGACTCCTGACCGCCGAGCAGGCCCGCCGCCGCGTCTCCATCGGGCGTGCCACCGCCCGCTACGCCATAAGGATCGCGGGCGAGATCCGGCGCGCGGGGCTGCCCTGCCCCGGGGCGGTCGGCGGCACCCCGACCGCCGAGGGATCCCTGGAGGTGCCGGGTGTGACGGAGGTCTGCGCAGGTGCCTGTGCCCTGCAGGACGCCGGCCTCGCCGCGCTCGGCATCTGTACCCCCGAGGACATCGCCCTGCACGTGGCTTTCGACGACCCCGCCACGGCCGACGCCGCCCTGAGCGGATACCCCTACCCCTGGCAGAGCTGGGCCGACTCCCACCCGGTGAGCCCCGAAACAGCCCCGGGCACCCGTGTCGTACCACCGCACGTGTGTGCGCTTCTGCCCCATCTGGAAAGGATCACCGCCTACGACGCTCTCGGCGGTCGGCCCCTCGGCACATGGGAGACGCTCAACGCGCAGGGCACACCGCCCGGTCGGCGCCGGCCTGCGGCAGGTTCGTGACCGCATGCCGATGCGCCTCTCAGACGTCCCATGGCGCTCCCTGCCCGCGCGCCTGCACGTCCTGCGTGACCGCTCCTTCCGGCTCTTCTTCCTCGCCCAGCTGACGTCGGCGCTGGGCGATTTCGTGGCAGCTCCTGCGCTCGCCTTCGCGGCGCTCGACCTGCGGGGCTCACCCGGCGACATCGGGGTCGTGCTCAGCGCGCGGACCGTTCCGCTGGTCCTCTTCACGCTGCTGGGCGGCGGCATCGCGGACCGCTTTGCGCGCCACCGGCTGATGCTCGGCGCGGGCCTGGTCCGCTTCGTCACCCAGGGGGCTACTGCGCTGCTGGTGATCGGCGGCGGCGCGTCCGTCTGGTCCATCGCGGCCCTGCAGTTCCTCGGCGGGTCGGCGAGTGCGGTGTTCACCCCCGCCGTCTCCGGTCTGCTGCAGTCCCTGGTCGAGCCGGCACACCGCCAGACGGCAAACTCCCTGCGCGCCACCTCCCAGTCGGCTGTGATGATCGCCGGGCCGCTGCTGTCCACCCTGCTCGTCCTGCCCTTCGGGGCGGGGTGGGCGCTCGCCGCGGACGCCGCGACCTTCGCGGCGAGCGCGGTCTGTCTCGGACAGCTGCGGCTCCCGCCGCAGAGCGCAGCGGCCGAGCCGTGGCGCATGGTCGATGCACTGCGCGTCGGCTGGCACGAGGTGCGCGCACGTTCCTCGGTCTGGTCGCTCATCCTCATGGCCTCTGCCGCCAACATGCTGTACTCCGTGTTCACGGTGCTCGGCAGGGATTCGGCAGACCGGCACCTTCAGCCAGCCGGAACAGTGGCGCTTCACCTGGGAGCACACCTACTCCCGAGAGGAGTGGCTCGACCAACTCCCCACCTTCGGCGGCCTCACCCAACTCCCCACAGACAAAATGGCCGAGGTCCTGGACAACGCCGGAACCGCGATCGACAAGCTCGGCGGCCACGCCACCATGCCCTACACATCCGTCGTGATCACCTCAACCCGCTCCCATAGGCCCTGACCAACGCAAACGTCGGGCATCGCCGAGCGCGAGCAGACCGACGAGCTCGGCGACGCCCCCCGGGCAGCGGGGCAGGCTCTCCGGCTCCTTGCACCGGACCTCAGTCCAACGGTCCGTCCCGGCAGGCCAAGCAGGTGCCCCTGATGTGCGGCTCGCACCTGCTCCCCCGGCTGCGGCTCGGCGCCGCGCACCTGCTCCAGTTCCCTCTCCTGGTCGACGGAGGCCTCAACTTCGGGGCCGCCGAACGTCTTGCGGACACCCCAACCCCCGCCGGCCCCACTCCCCGGGACCTCGGAACGACCGTCGCCTTCGTCCCACCGACCCAGCTCATGAGCACCCTTCCTGCGCAGAAGCCGGGGCAGCGCGACAAGCAAGATATCGATCGAAAACCGCCCGGCTATCAGGAGTGAAGGTCCACTGCTGCAGAGCCCGCCGCAGCTCGGACTCAGTCAGCCACCCGCGCCAGGCCACCTCTTCCGGATCAGGGGCGACGATCTCCGGAAGCACAGCGTCACAGACCGCAAGCCAGTAAGAGCTGAGCCCGCCCCGGTTGAGGAACTTGAACCGAAGGCACACTGTCGCCCGCACTCCCAGCTCCTCGCTGAGCTCGCGGGCAGCTGCCTGCTCATAGGACTCGCCGACTCCCGCAGCACCCCCGACCCCGAGTTCGTAGTGCCCAGGGAAACGGGACAGGTGCTCGGCCCGCCGGTGGACGAGAAAACGGCCTTGCCTATCGCGGCACACCACCACGCCAACCCGGTGCAGCCAGCCCTCCCGAACGGCGTCCCGCCGACTGACTACCCCCAGCACACGGTCCCGAGCGTCAACACGTTCCACGAGTTCATCCACGCCGCACACGATCGCAGGCACCACTGACACCCGCCCGGAATGACCGGACCGTCACACAGCCAGCGACCCCTCAGACCGACTTCACCCCACCGAACGAAGGATCACGCCCCTGTCTCAATTCTCAATAACTTGCCTCTTGATCCCGTTGTCCACGAGGTAGCGGATCGCATCGAGCATGCAATGCCACGAAGTTAAGGCTCAGTTGAAGGTGTCAAGCGCGACCGCGACGTGAGACGGGCCTCTGCTATCCAGGGGATCGACCAAGATCTTCCTGAGAGAGCAGAGGCCCTGTGACACAGTCTGTCACGTACAGAATCGATGACGTGTTCGCGCCCGGACACGTCGGTGAATTGACGCAGGTCATCCCGACCGAGCTGGTGGATGCGGTGCTGGAGGAGACCGGGACGCGCGAGCGCCGGCTGCGCAGTCTCCCCTCGCGCGTCGGGGTGTACTTCGTGCTCGCGCTCGGGTTGTTCGAGCATCTGGGTGCCGGGCTGGTGTGGGGAAAACTCGTGGCCGGACTGGCCGCCGCAGTGCCGCAGACGTCGGAGAAGGCCCTTCGCGATCTGCGTCGGAGGATCGGAGTGGTCCCGTTCCAGCGGCTGTTCGAGGTGCTGGCGGGCCCGTTGGCCCAGCCGTCCACCCCCGGAGTGCGCTACCGACGCTGGCGGACGGTCGCCTTCGACGGCTGTGGGAGCTTGAACGTCCCCGACCACGAGCGCAATCGGTCCTGGCTCGGCCGTACGCCGCGCCGCCATGGCCCTTCCGGCTACCCCCGGCTGATGCTGATGACGTTGTGCGAAACCAGCACCCGGGGCCTGATCACCGCCGCCTTCGGCCCCGCCTCGAAGGGCGAAACCGACTACGCCCACGACCTGGTCAGCCACTTGACTTCGGACATGCTCCTGCTGGCTGACCGCGCCTTCGACAGCAACAAACTGCTCGCAGACGTCGTGGCTCAGGGGGCGCAGTTGCTGATCCGTGCCACCAGCACCCGGCGCCCACCGGTGCTTGCGCTGCTGCCCGACGGCTCCTACCTCACCCGGATCGGCGGCGTCCGACTGAGAGTGATCGAGGCCGAGGTCCGCTCCCGTACCGCCGGCGGCGACGACTTCGGCGGAACCTATCGTCTGCTCACCACGCTGAGCGACCACCGCACCGACCCGGCAGACCGCCTGGTCGGTCTCTATCACGAGCGCTGGGAGATCGAGACCGCCTATCTGGCACTGCGTCACACCCTGCTCAAAGGGCGCGTTCTACGGTCGAAGGACCCGGTGGGCCTCACCCAGGAGATGTGGGCACTCCTGACCATCTACCAGGCTCTGCGCTCGATGATGGTGACCGCAGTGGAGACAGTGCCTGGCTGCGATCCCATCCGAGCCGGCTTCACCATGGCCCTGGAGGCCGCGCGCGACACGGTCGTTGGCGTCGCTGGGATGGCTGCGGCCGCAACTCCGAGCGGACGCCCCGACCTGGTAGGACACATTGGCACCCGCGTCCTGAAGGCGTTGCTGCCCAAGCGCCGAATGCGGCTGTCCGCTCGCATCGTCAAGTGCGGTACATCCCGCTACAACATCTGGAACCGCGACGGGCGGCCTCGCGACAGTACGCCGATCACCGCCATCGTGATCACCGTGCATCCACCGGCTCTCCCTACCACGCATGCCCCAGTCCGGGCCGCTTCCGGCCGCTGGGGACAGGTCTGCCGGATCTTGGCGGAGAACTCCAACCAGGCCATGCACGCCCGCGACATCGCAGGGCATCTCGGCCTCATCGCCACCGGGCGTGTGCTGAGCGGCTTCAACGCGCAGCTCTGCTACTGGGCGCGCAACGGCCGACTCATCCGTACGGCACCGAGTACGTACAAGGTCCCTCTTCCCGGGGCCTTGACACCGTCAACTGAGCCTTAACTTCGTGGCATTGATCGAGTATCGCTCGGTGGCAGTGCGCCTCCGGCCGGCCGCCCCGGCCCCGCAGCCAGCCCGGCACCGGCAGCAGCGGCCTGACCACCGCCCACTCGGCGTCCGAGATGTCGGTCGGGTAGCGGCGTTGGCGCGCCCCGTGGTCGCCGGCGTTCGGCAACCTGTGCGCCAGGCAGTCACACGCGAGAGTGACCGGAGTGGAATCGGCTCCCACCATGCCGACCTCGGCAACAGGGCCTCCTGGACAGCTCGTTGGCGTAGACACCTTTCGAGCTACCAAGAGGCCCTGTTCTTATGCGCGGCAGTTGCCACGATCACCCCATCGGGACCCCCCGTCGTGTCCCTCAAGATGGGCACGACGACAGTCAGTCAGGCCACGGCACGAGCCGACACCGGGTCTGCAATCCTCCGGCTACCTGCCGTCCGCTGCCCTGGAGCCGGCCTCCGACTGAACCCGGCCCGCCGCGGCCACAGGTTCGCGCCTGGCATCGCCCTGTGCCGTGACCGGCTCCGCGTGCTCCCATGCCTCAGGCAGCAGCAGCACGGCCAGGTTCGCCGCTGCCACGAGCACCGCGCCTGCCAGCAGTGGCGCCGAGGTGCCGAGGAGGGTGGCAACCGGAACGGCCACGGCCAGGCCCAACGGGCGGGCGGCAAACGAGATCAGCGCGTCGAAGGAGCCTACCCGCCCGAGCACCTCCTGCGGGATGCGGTGCTGGATGGCGGTCTCCCACAGCGGGCTGAGCACTCCTAGCCCGAACATCGCCAGGAAGTACGCAGACGCCGCCCAGGGCAGCGCCAGTCCCAGCCCGAAGGCCGTCAGCGGCAGCGCGAAGACGGCCGCACCCACGGCCACGCCGACCAGCGGGCGGCGCATCGGCAGCCGTCCTGCGGCAAAAGCACCGACCAGCATGCCGACGGTCCCCAGCTGGGCCACCAGGACCCACGCGCCGTCACCGCCCATGCTCCGGACAGCGATCAGCGGTCCCAGGGTGAGCAGGAAGCCAGCCGCCAGATGCCATACTCCATGGCCCAGCACATTGGTGAGGAACCAGCGGTGGCGCCGGGTCTCGGTCCAGCCTTCACGCAACTGCGCCCGGAACCCCGCGTGGCCGCCGTCGGCCGGCCTGGTGGCCCGGCGGGTGTGCAGGCCGCCCAGGGTGGTCGCAGAGCCGATGAAGAGCGCGCCGGTCAGTAGCGAGGACCAGCCGGCGCCGAGCATCAGCATCATGCCGCCCGCCGTAGCAGGGCCGGCGGTCTGGGCCAGGCCGGTGGCAACGTCCAGCCGCGAGTTCATCCGCAGCCGCTGCTCGGCGTCGACGGTGGCCACGACCAGGGTGCGGACCGCTGGGGTGCCGAAGGCGACCGCGGCGCCGGTGACCGCGGCGAGCGCGGCGAGGTCGGGCACCCGGACCAGGCCGCAGAGCAGCTCCGCGCCGATCGCGGTCTGCGCCGCGCCCCTGAGTAGATCGGCGGTGAGCACGACCCGCTGTGGCGGGAAGCGGTCCGCCAGCACGCCGGCGAAAGGCAGCAGCACCAGCATGGGCAGCAGTTCGCAGGCCAGCACCAGGCCCAGATCCCCCGCCGAACCCGTCGAGCCGGCGGCGTGCCCTCGAAGCAGCGCGAGCGTGAGCGTGGTGGGTATCAGCGCGGTGGCCAGCGCCGCACAGGTACGGCCGACCAGCAGTCGGCGCATGGGTTGCGTCATGCACGCATAGTATTTCGCCAGCTAATCATTTGGCAACGAAATATAAGTTGGCGTAGCATACTGGGGACATGGACACCGAGAGTCAGGGCCGGGAGCGGCCCGCAGAGGGGGACGACTCCGTCGACGTGCACCTTGCACGCTGGCGTGGCAAGGCCCCGTTCGACGCGCGGGTGGAGGGGATCATCACCCGCATACAGCTCCTGGCCAAGCACGTCGGCCAGGCCAAAGACCGCGCTCTGGCCGAGGTGGGCCTGCAGGAGTTCGAGTTCGCCACGCTGCATCGGCTCGGCGCGCGTGAGGCCCCGGGGCGGGCCACCCCCTCCGAGCTGGCGGCTGAACTCATGCTTTCCCCTGCCGGCATGACGGGCCGCCTGGACACCTTGGAACAGTCAGGGCTGGTGCGACGTGTGCGCAGCAGTCAGGACCGACGCCGGGTGGACGTGGAGCTCACCGAGGCGGGGCGCACCCGCTGGCTGGCCGCGATGGAGCTGCGCGGGCAGGCGGAGGACTCGATGGTCGCCCCGCTCGACCCGACAGAGCAGGACGCGCTCAGCGCCCTGCTCAAGCGGATGCTGATCCAGGCGGAGGCGGACAGCCGCCACCGGTGAAACCCGAGTCGACGGCGTTGCTTCTCCCCGTCACGTCTCGGTATCTCGCTGGCCGCCACCGCAGCTACCCAAGGACACTCACGTTCGATCGACACCCCGCAAGATCGGATTGAAAACAGCGACTTACTCGGCGACTGGTTCAGTGCGCAGACCGCTGTGCGCACCAGCTGCGCAATAGACAGCCAGTCGGCGCAATGCTGGGGTGACCTGTGGTATCTCTTCGATGTGCAGCCGTGGCGCTGACAGGATCACTGGTACGCAGTGACGACCGGGGCGCAAATTGTCACTGCTGCGCGTGGTGGCGGGTCAGTGCCTGCCAGCGCCGCTCGAAGTCATCGGCCTGTTCTGCAATGTAGTCGCTGGTGAGCGGCTTGCTGTGCTGCGCGGTGACACCGCGGGCCGCGCACTCCTGCGCAATGGCATCGAGCGACGGGATTTCATCGCGTACCCGGTGTTCCGCCCAGACGTTGTAGACACGGAACGGCAAGAGGTAACGGCGCAAGGTGGACGGGCTGACCGGCTTCCCGCCGCGGCCGGTCATGCCCTTCTTACTCGCAAGGTAGGCGGACAGCTGCTCGGCTCTCGGCTCCTCGCCGTGCTCGGACTGGTACTCCGTCCAGGCGAGGTAGTAGCGGTCGACGGTGGTGAGCGCGGCGGGCTTCCCCATCGCGCCGTCCTCGCCAGCCAAGTCATCAATGGCGGCGCTCACCCTGGGGCTGCGCTTCTCCTTGGCAGGATGCGCGCCCGCGCCGGCCGGAGCCTCCTCAAGCTCATCCGCGTGCGAGAAGGGGTCGTCTGAAGGCGCCTGTGCGGCGGGCTCGGTGACTTCGACGTCGGTGGGCGGCTCAGTCTCGTCGAACTCGCGCTGCCGGAAGGTGGAGATGAAGTACTCCAGGTCTGCGCCCGTGATGGGCTGGCCGTCGCCGCCAGTGATCCGGTCGCGTTCGTAGACGTACGCGGCGAGAGCGGCGGCATCGGGGTGAACCCCGTGCTCCTGCGCGTACGCGAGCCAGGCGTTGTAGAAGTAGTCACCCCACCCGTCGTCCGCGTCGTGCGGGACTTGGGGCTCGGTCCCGTCCTCGGCTGAGGGCGCGTGACGCTGCTTGAGGAGCCGCAGCAGGGGTTGGAGTTGCTCATCCGACAGCGGCCCGCCCGCCGCCGTGGCGATGCCGTACCGGTCCTGGAGCCACCCAGCGAACTGCGCGCTGGTGGGCTCGAAACCGAAAGCGGTCATCCAGTCCTCATAAGCGCTCGCGAGGTGGTGGACGTTCCCTTCGCGTCCAAGGTCGGGCGCCTGCTCCCGGTGCGCGGCTCGCACCTGCTTCCCCCGCAGCGGCTCGGAGCCGCCCACCGCCTGCGCCAGTTCCTTCTCCTGGTCGACGGCGGCCTCAACTTCGGGGCTCTGCCGCTGCGCAGGAACCGGGGTCCGCTCGACGCTGAACCGGATCGGCAGCTCGTCAATGCCTGCAGCGGCCAGCCCGGCCGGGGCCGTGTCCGCCAGCGGGACGCCGTAGCGGGCCAGTCGAAGCGGCATCAGCGACTCCACCGGGGCCTTCCGACGCCAAGCCCGGCCGAAGCGCGAGCGGAGACCGGCCTGGTAAACCAGCCGTTCCTGTTCGAGCTTGATGACCTGGTCGTAGGAGCGCAGCTCCCACAGCTTCATACGACGCCACAGCAGGAACGTGGGAATCGGCGACAGAAGCCAGCGCGTCAGGCGGACACCCTCCATGTGCTTGTCCGCCGTGATGTCGGCGATACGGCCGATCGCGTGCCGGGCCGCCTCCACCGCCACGACAAACAGGATCGGGATCGCCGCGTGCATGCCGACACCCAGCGGATCCGGCCACGCTGAGGCACCGTTGAACGCGATGGTGGCGGCCGTCAGGAGCCAAGCCCCCTGCCGGAGCAACGAGAACGGAATGCGGATCCAGGTCAGCAGGAGGTCCAGGGCCAGGAGGACGCAGATGCCGGCGTCGACGCCGATCGGGAAGACGTAGGAGAAGTTTCCGAAGCCCTTCTTGACCGCCAACTCGCGGACAGCTGCGTAGGAGCCGACGAAGCCGATACCAGCGATGATCAAGGCACCGGTCACAACCACACCGATCAGAACACGGTGCATCCGAGCCAGCCGCGGCGGTGCCGTCACATAATCGCCCTTCCGAAACAGCAGTCAACAGCCATCACCCTGTCACGAACCAGACGAACCCAGAAACAGCAGCAGACGAACCTGGCCGGATCACAACGGTTGAGCTTCCCGAACGCACCTGGGTGCAGCCCGGTGAACGGGCTATCCAGACGGTTCGGATGCGGTAATGACACCAGGCACCGCACGATCGCCCCAGACGCGACACGCTGACCTGCACACGGCGAAATCGCCCTCTCAAGGGATGACGCTGTCCGCGCCGAGCACTGGCTCCGCCCACGCGGCGAGGACGAAAATCGGGCACCGCGCAAGCCTTCCCCCGGAGTCGTCGAAGAGGGTCTGGCGCACCCTGCGGCCCCGGCGTACCAGGTACCGAAGGCCCTCCACCTCTACCAAGCCGCGCTCTCCGGCTTCGAGGTCGAGGGTGGCTCCTTCGACTCGGCTGACACCCCAACTCCTGTTACATGCCGTGCCGGTCCAAGCGCTCACCGAAGGCGGTAACGGCGCAGTTCGGCAGGTAGAGGAGCGGGGCGCGCACAGCGGCGCACACGTCGAGCAGATCACCGCGAACCGGGATGGAGCATTGTAACGGTGCGGAGTTCGATGGGGGGGCCGTCATCGGCTGGCGCCCTCGGGCCACAGCACTCGCACCGGCACGCCTACCCGCTCTGCGTACGCCACCACATCCGCGGTGCCCCCGTACCCTCGCGCGGGCTTCCCGTCCCATACGGCGATCAGCTCATCCACCAAGCCGACGAGGATCTCGGAGCCAGCCTGATGGGCTTCGGGAGTCGACTGGGCCATGCCGGTGTAGTGGACGTCGGCCGCTCGGGAGATGAGCCGGTCGTAGACAGGGTGGTGCCAGTCGGGCAGGCTCTCGCGGTACTTGGCGGCCGGGACAACGACCTTAAGACTGCCGCCACGCTTCAGCACGGTTTCGGCGAACCAGGAGTCGGGGCCGTCGGCGATGCACGAGACGCCGACTAGTTCGGCCGGGTCGTACGCCTTGACCTGGTCGGCCAGGAGAGCCCGTACCTTTTCCTCGACATCCGTGCTCAGTCCGCGGTGCCCGGTGATCCCAACCCTCATGCCGTGGTCACTCTCCTACAGGTAGACGCCGTGCAGGCGCTCGTCAAAGTCCCGCACCACTTTGGGCGGTGAGGTGGTGGTGAGGCTACGGCGCACGGCGCGAGCGCGTTCCACAATCCGGCCGGACCTGTAGTGAAGGCCGATGTCGAGTGCTCTGGATGCCAGGGCGAAAGCCGCCTCTGCTCGTCCAGCGGCGAGATGTCCAGCGGCGATGTCGAGGACTAGCAGTGCGCGTTGTTTCGCATGGCCGGTGGTCAGGGCCTCCACGTCCTCAGCAAGCACCCAGTCCGGCAACCCGAGGCGTGCGCCGCAGGTGGCGCGGCATGCAGCCACCTTGTCTGGGGTGAAGGAGAAAACCCACGGCCACGGTAGCGGCTCCTGGTCGGCCGTCAGTGCCTCCGCTGCTGTGCGTGATGCGGTCAGGGATTGGTCGGCTCTGCGCCGGTCGCCGGCTGTCGCGTGCCCGAGGGCTTCGACGCTTGACAGCCATGCGTCGGCGACGACCGGGTGTTGGTCGCCGAGTACCCGGCGAGCGCGGCGGGCGAGGTTCAAGGCCTCCACGCCGTTCCCGGCGTATGCCTCGAACTGGGCGAGCGTGCCGGTCTGGTAGGCGGTCAGGAGCGCGTTTTGGGACGTTCGGGCTGCTTTTATGGCACCGCCGTACCAGGAGCGGGCCGACCCGTGATCGGCCTTGTCCCACGCGAGCCAGCCCGCGAAGGATGCGGCTTCACTGCCCGCTGCGGCCAACCGCGCCCGGTCTGCGTCGCTGTTCGCGGTGCGAGTGATGGTCTGGATGAGCCGGATATGGCCTTCCACCGCGTCGGCAAGATCTCGGGAGGGGGTGGTGCCGTCGAGTCTGCGGTAGGCACTTGTGGTCAGCCGCAGGGCGGCGGCCTGTCCGCCGGTGGTGTCGTGCGTGTCTGACACGGCGGCCAGGATGGGGGCTGCCATCGCGGCGACCGCGCCGCCGAGGACGGTGCGTCGGTGCATGGGATCGTCGTCTCTCGCCTTAGCCTGCGCCGCGCGCCCGTCTGCCAGACCCACCAATGCCGGCGGAATCTGAAGATGTGCAACCGCCGCAGTTAGGACGTCCGTGCTGTACGAGGCTGAGCCGCGTTTTTCCAGACGGGAGACTGCGGACTGAGACAGGCCAAGGGCCTGCCCGAGTGCCGCTTGCGTCATCTGTCGCCCCTTGCGAGTCAGTTCGATGACGCGTCCATAGTCCCCGGCCCGCGAGGCGTCCCGAATCGGGCCTGTCTGGAAGTCCACGACGTACCCCCACGCTACGAGTCCATGCGGCATTCGGCATCTACTCGTGCCCGCCGCGCGCATATCTGTATGCGCATGCCGCATCAGTGATGGTCCCACAGCACACGGTGATCGTTGACTGAGTGTCAAGTCAACCGCCCCCGCACCGGGGCGCGTTGTGCCCTCGGTGGTCGTCTCCACTCCGGCGTCGGGGACGACCACGCCAAATCCGACCGCGAGCGCGAGGCGACGACATGACGACGCGCAGCACGACCCCGCAACCATCCTCCGACGGGCTCGACGCCCCGGCGCTGCCATTCGAGGTGCTGAGCGACCGGCAGCGCCAGGGCGCCTCTGGCCGCTGGTGCTCCGGCACACCCGATCGACGGTTCCCGGTACGGATACTGCGCGCGCTCGGCGTCCGCCTGTACGCCTGCAAGTACTGCGCGGGCATGCACGGCGTGACGGAGGTCGAACGGTGAGCGCGAACCTGGGGCGTAACGCTGCCCAGCAGCGCACCTGTCAACGCGCTCTTCATGGCTCCGCCCAGGGACTGCTCTCCGCGCCCTTACTGCACTGCGACAGTGCCCACGCGCCTGATCCGGTCGGCCCCAAGCTCGCCCAAAAGGACGTGATGACGACGACAGCCATACGGGCGCCCTATCCCGGCCTCCGCCGTGACGGGGACCTGATGGACGAATGCATTCGGGTTGCTCCGCGCCGCGGTGACGCGCCGCCCCGCCAAGAGGACGCGTGGCGCATCGGCACCATGCGTCGGATCGCTGCCGCGAAAATCCGGTTCGGCGGATGCGAGGCGTTGATGGACGACGCGATGCTGATCGTCTCCGAGCTGCTGACGAACGCCCTCCTCCACAGCGGCACCCAGGAGATCCGGCTCCGCCTCATGCTCCAGGGCGGCTTTCTCCGCATCACGGTCGACGACGGAATGCCGGCCACCATCGAGCTTCACGACGCAGATGACGACGCCGAAGCGGGCCGGGGTCTCGCCCTCGTCGCAGCGCTGGTGAAGGAGAACGGGGGGACCTGGGGCAGCAACGACCAGGGAACCGGCGTGTGGTGCGACCTCCGCAGAGAGGGCGAGAGCCGGTGACCACGACCATGCTTTCCAGCCGCACCAGCGGGGCCGTGCCCAGGTGGACCCACTCGGTGGAACCCGCGCAGCTCCCGAGCGAGGCAGCCTTACGGGCAGCGCTGACGGCGGTCCGTGCCTGGAATCCCTACGACGGTGACGCCTTGCTTGACGACGCCGGCGATGTTCTCGACACCGTCGCTCCGTCCGAGGAGCGGGTGGAAGAACTGGGGTGGCGACTGCGCGGCGACCTGACGCAGCTCGTAGGGATCGCCACCACCTTCGAGGTCGAGAAGCAGGACCCGCGGGCCGTACAACACATCGCCAGCGCCCGCCAGTCGATCCATGCCGAGATGCCGGGCGACTACGGAAGGGCCGTGAGCCACCTGCGGCGAATGGGGTGGGCGGTCCAGGAGTTACTCGAGCTGCTGGCCGAGATCGGGTGCGTGAAGGCGCCGGACTCCCTGAGCGAGGTGCCGTGACCGCTCCCGAATCCCTCTCCCCCGCCGGGGCGGTGCTGCTGCGCAGGACCACCGAGCTTCCCGGCATCCAGCGCGCAGTTCTGACGGCCCGCTTCTGGACCCGAACAACGGTCACCGCGATGAACTGGGGCGGCGACATGATGCGCGCCGTGGAAGTCGTCAGCCGACTCGTGGATAACGGCGTACGCCACGGCCTGCCCACCCACGTGCCCCTGGAGGACCGCAGGCTTTCCCTGGCTGTGTCCCTCACGGATGCTGGCGCCATCGTCTTCGACGTCTGCGACACTGTGCCGGCCTTCCCTGACTGGGAGGCTGCCATCCGTGGGGAAAAGGGCCGCGGCCTGTGGCACGTCGCCCGCCTGGGAGCCCGAGTCACGTGGTTCCTGCCGCACGAAGGCGGCGGCAAGACCGTACGCGCTGTACTCGCCCCGGACCGGTGGCCGGTGAACCGCACGCCTACCGCATGAGTTCTGCCCGGCGGCCCGGACGCCCTCCCAGCCCTGGCCCTCGGGCAGACCAAAGACTCCCGGCGCGGGGATGGACAACACCGAACCGTCCCCCACGGCTCGAACACCGCCCCGCGCCGGGGACCGACGCGCGGGTTGGCCACACGCACGAAGGACAGGCGGCCAGCGTCGGGCGGGCCCGCGGAGCCTTGCCCGGGCTCCACCTCTGCAGCGGGCCCGCCTACCCACCCCTGCAACTGCGACACCAAGGAGACGCATGTTCGTCCACTCCGACCGCCTGCCCACGAGCACGGCGGTCCCGCAGGGCACCATCACCCCGGCCCCCTGGGGCCTCAGTCGCATGGCGCCCTACCCGACGATGGCCCCCGGCTACGCCCGGGTCGAGCTGAACCCCTCCACCCAGACCGCCGTGTTCTTCGACCACTCCGGCCAGGTGATGGAGATGCCCGGCCACGGCACCAGCACGGGCACCAGCCCCTCCACGGGCACCAGCCCCGACGGCAACGGCAGCACCCAGGACAGCGACCAGGGGAGCGACAACGACCAGTGAGTGACCCGCGTCCGGTGCTGGTCGTCACCAGTCTGTACGACCCCACCGCCGACGTGGTGATCAGCGAGCTGCACGACCGGCGTGTCCCGGTCGTGCGGTTCGACGCGGGGGACTTCCCCGCATCACTGTCGGTGGAGGCAGAGATCACCCAGGCCGGCATCCGGGGGCGCATCGACACCCCGTCCCGTACTGCCGAACTCGACCATGTCCGCGCGCTGTACTACCGGCGCCCGACCGGCTTCGCCTTCCCACACCTCGACGAACAGGACGCACGGTTCGCCATCACCCAGGCCCGTTACGGCCTCGGGGGCGTGCTCGCATCCCTTCCCGACTGCCTGTACGTGAACCACCCGCACTTCATCGGCGACGCCGAATTCAAGCCCTCCGGCCTGACCGCCGCGGTGGAGGCCGGCCTCCAGGTGCCGCGCACGCTCATCACGTCGAACCCCGACGCCGCCCAAGCCTTCATCAAGCGGCACGGCCCCGCGATCTACAAGCCCCTGTGGAACCCCATTTATCGGATCGACGACGTCTCCTGCGTCGTCAAGATCGCCGAGGTGACCGCCGAGGACATCGACGTCCGGGTGGCCGGCACTGCCCACATGTTCCAGCAGCGCGTACCGAAGACAGCCGACATCCGAGTGACCGTCATCGGCCCGCGCACCTTCAGTGTCCGGATCGACTCCGACCTCCTGGACTGGCGGACCGACTACAGCCGCCTGAGCTACACGCCCGTGCGCACGCCCGCAGAGATCGAGCTGTCGCTCCACGAGTACATGGACCACTTCGGGCTCCATTTCGGCGCTTTCGACTTCGCGCTGGACGCCGAGGGGCAATGGTGGTTCCTCGAATGCAACCCGTCCGGCCAATGGCACTGGCTGGAGCACGAGACCGGTCTGCCGATGTGTGCAGCCCTGGCCGACCTACTGGAAAGGAAGCCGTGAGCGACCACGACCAGCTCCTTGGGCAGCTCATCGACCACATGACCGCCAGCGGCTCCCTGCGCACACAGCCGTGGAAGGAGGCCGCCGCGAGCGTGCCCAGGCACGAATTCCTCCGCAACGGCTTCTTCCGCATGGTGCCCGGCTCGTCGCCCACCGCCTGGGCCCCGGTCCTGGAGGACGGGGACGGCTGGCTCGAGGCCTGCTACGCCGATGAGTCCCTGGTGACGCAGATCGCAGGCACGATCAAGCCGACGGACATCCGCGGCGAGATCATGCGAGAACCGACCAGCTCGAGCACGCTCCCCTCGCTCGTGCTGCGCATGCTCGAGGACCTCGAGGTGGAGCCGGGCATGGAGGTGCTGGAGATCGGCACTGGCACGGGCTACTCGACCGAGGTGCTCTGCGCGCGCGTCGGCGCCGGCCGCGTCACCTCGATCGAGTACGACGAGGAGGTGGCTCTGCGGGCCCGGGAGGCTCTCGGCCGGCTGGGCACGTACCCCAACCTTCTGATCGGTGACGGCCTCCTGGGTGGCAACGAGGGCGCACTGTACGACCGGATCATCGCCACCTGCGCCGTACGCACGGTGCCCGCGGTCTGGCTCGAGCAGACGCGGCCGAGCGGGCAGATCCTGACGACCATCGGTGGCTGGCTGAACGCATCCGAGCTGGTGCGCCTGACGGTCCACGAAGACGGCACGGCCTCAGGCCCGGTACTGGGCGGACAGGTCAGCTTCATGCTCGCCCGGCCCCACCAGGCGCCGCCGCTCAGCCTGCTTCCTGACCTCAGCCGGGGCAAGGAACGCGAGGCCATCATCGGCGCCGACGTCCTGAACGACTGGACGACCCGCTTCGTGGCACAGTTCGCCGTGCCGAACGCGCAGCGCCTGAAACTGCGGCACGGCCAGCACGACGAGGACCTGCTCATCGACGTCGACAGCGGATCGTTCGCCGCGCTACACGAAGAAGACGGCCACTGGATCGTTCGGCAGGAGGGCCCTGACCTGCTCTGGGATACCGTCGAGGAGCACCTCGACCGCTGGCATACCGCCGGGACGCCAGCAGTGGAACAGGCCACCGTCCATGTCACTCCGGAAGGCCAGAGCATCCACTGGTAGACCTCACGACCGGCCCCGCTCATCCGTCTCCACCGCGGCGGATGGGCGGGGCCTTCCGCTGCGCGCGGCGCCCTCACGCCCAACTGCTGCGCGAGCGGACCGCCCGCCATCACCGCCTGGACGACATCCTTCGTGGCGGCGACACCTACAGGCCCTACGTCGGCCAGTACCAATACACGAAGGCGTTCACCCGCGACCACAGCCACACCGATCCAACGGAGCGCGCCCTGCTGTCAGTGCTGGCCGAACAAGCTCAACACGCAGGATGGACAGCCTTCGCCACACGGCGCCCAGTAGATCCCCGCCAGCCTGGACGAGGCCACCACGCTCCCACCAAGCCGGAAATACAGCGCTCGCCGGAAACGCCCTCGCCCACCAGACACCCAATCCGCAAGCCGGGATACAGACCGCAGCAGTGCCCATGAACTCAACGGATCAGCAACACACCGGCCACCGATACAGGCGGTCTCGGACCGGCCTCACCCGGGGTGCTGGTCGTCCTGCACATCGTGCAAGCAAGGGGCGTAGGAGATCCCGACGATCAAACCATCCGCCGTGAGAAGTCTGGCCACCGTCTGGCCCCACGGCTCGGTGCGGGCCTGATGCACCAGCTCGAAGCCCGCGCGCTGCAGCTCGCCACCGGCAGCTGTGACGGCTTCCGCACTCGCCACCTCGAACTCGATCGATGCCTGCGGGACCACGCGGTCGGCGGGCCACTGGGTCGTGCCGAAGCATGCTTCGGCCGCCTGCGAGAGCGGCCACAGGCCGAAGTGCTTGCTGCCGGGGACGCTCCCGCTGGAGTAGTAGCCGTTGCCTTCCCCCTCCAGGGGGAGACCAAGAGTCTCGATGAACAGCTTGCGGCTCAGCGGCGGGTCGGCGACGACCACCGCCACGCTCGTGATGAAGAGAACGTCCATGCCGGTGGAGACACTCCCTGCTGCGACTGGACTTTGAGGGCCACAGACGCGGCCTCCTCGGCACCGCTTTCAGCAGCCGGATCCCACTCAAACTATCCGCCTGCTCCCCAAGGGCCAAGACACCGCGCCAACACCACACTTGAGTCCCCCGATCGGGCCGGCTCATCTTCGCACTGCCGATCAAGACCGTGCCGTCGTGCCGCCGATCCCCGGACGGGCTACCGGGCGCGTTCTGGCAGCACCGTAAATCGGAGCGTCCGCCACTGCGGCATTTTCCGGGTCGAGCAATCGAGCCGAGCCACTGGCCAGTGAAACCCCGCACAATTGCCGCCGTGAGGACAGCGGCGCCAGGGCGCTCGGTCCCGCGCCCGCCCGTCAGGGCCGGTCCAGCCGCCGAGAGCCTTCCAGCGGCTCCGGCGTAACGGCGCCAGGAGCTTGTACAAGTCGCGGTAGAGCCGGTGGGCGTCGAGGTCGTACGCCCGGCCGCGGCCGCACGCGAAGAACACGGTCAGCGCTCCCATCACCGGAGTCGCCACCAGGCCAATGATCAGCGGCGGAATGGTGACGGTCAGTGCCCCGGGAAGGGAGATGCCGAGCGTCACCAGCGTCACGAAGCCGGACAACGACGCAAGCAGGATCCCGTCCGTGGTCTCCATCGTCACCCCGCGCGCTACCAGTGCGCCGCCGTCCCCGTCCGGCTCCGGCACCACATGAAGCCGACCATGGAAGTGGGCACTCTGATTACGACCGGGCGCATTGAACGCGATCCAGCCGCCCTAGCCGACACGACACGCAGGCCAGACACCGACCGATGAGCGCCGCTTACGCAGCACCGCCAACGCCACATCGTGATCCAAGCCGTCGGCATTGAGCCACCACCTGATCAGCCCCAGTTCTTCAGCACATCGGCGACCTGGCGCACGTCGCGGCGTCCCTCGACGGCGTCGACGACCAGCGCGATCGCCTCCTGGCTGCCGACCTTGACCTGGATGCCGCCGGCGTGGAGGTAGGCGTAGGCGACCTGCGCGGCGAACAGCTCGTTCGAGTGCTCGAGGGCAGGAATCCGGGCGAGGGCGTGCAGGAGGGCGGCGGCTCGGTGGTACGCCGCCGGGTAAACCAGGGTGCCCATGACCTCGTGTCGGTGGCGGGCGACGGCGGCGGCCAGCGCGCCGTAGTCGGTGACGTCGGGGTCGCCCGGCACGAGGTTCTGCGCGATATCAAGCAGCCATCGCTCGTCGATGAGCACAATGGGCGGCATCAGGCGGCATGGCTGCTGGGGCCAGTCCCGAAGCGGTCGGCGAACGCCTGCCCATGCTCCTCAACGAACGCCCTCGCACCCTCAAAGAACCGCGTGCGCGCCAGGTCGTCGGTCAGCCGCCGGCTCGCGTACTGATCCGGATCCTCGTGGCCGTCGGCGGCGCGACGCTGCAGCTCCTCGTACGTCTCGTCGTCGACCTTGATGCGGATCTCCTTCGCCATGTCCCCACCGTAGCCGCGCTAGGCGCCGCGTGGGAGTGGATACCAGAACCGAGATCCCGGAACGCCATGGTCAAGGACTGAACGAGGCACCATCGGATCACTACTGACCGTAATACTTGTTGCCGCTCGGCTGCACGTTTGGCTCACCGGGAACGCTTCATGGGCTGAGGAAGCTGTTGCCTCTGGTGCCTGGACGAGCCCGGACCAGACCAATGGCGTCGTGGGGATGCCCCGCCCGGTGCCAATCGACCAGCGGGAGAGGCGTGATCTTCACTGCGCCGGGCTTCCTCGATCTCTGCCCGACTGTGCTGCGACCTGCCTACGGTGACTTCACCCTATCCGCTCACGCGCCATCTACATGCAGGTTTGCCGTTTCCTACCGCGTGAGACCTATCATCGGCCCGGCAGGAGAAGGCAGATCAAAATGGCAGCAAAGGAACTCCGTCCCCACCAGCGAGAAGCCGTGGACGCGGTACTGCGCGCGCTCGAATTGCCTGCTCACTCGACTGTGCCCGAGCGGGGGCTACGGACGCAGGTGATCATGGCAACCGGGACCGGGAAGACCCTCGTGGCCACCCGGAGCGCCGAGGAACTCCGCGCGGGCCGTGTGCTGGTCCTCGTGCCCTCGCTGGACCTGCTCGCCCAGACCGAGGCCGCATGGCGCGAGGGAGGCCGTACAGGCCCGATGATCGGAGTCTCGTCCCTGCGCGGGCAGGAGGCGGGCTTCCCGAACACCACGGACGTGGACGAGCTGGTCGCCTGGGTGCGTCCCTTCGACAAGGTGACCGTGTTCGCCACCTACGCCTCCCTCGGGCTGGGCACGCTGGAGCGCGCGCACGCCGCCGGCCTTCCCGGGTGGTCGCTGATCGTCGTGGACGAAGCCCACAGGGTTTCGGGCCGGATCGGCAAGCCCTGGGCCGTCGTCCACGACAACACCCGCATCCCCGCCCTGCGCCGCCTGTACATGACCGCCACACCACGGCTGTGGCAACTCGACGAGGACTCCGAGCAGGGCGCACCGGGCGAGCTGGTGGCGAGCATGGAGGACGACCCGAACGGCCCGTTCGGCGCCCGCTGCTACACCCTCACGCTGTCCGAGGCGATCGACCGGGGCATCTGCGCGCCCTACCAGGTGGTGTGCGTGGACATCACCGACACCCAGCTCCAGGCCGCCCAACTTCTCGGTATTGAAGGCCGCTCGGAGAAGGTGCGCGGGGCGCGGCTCGCCGCGCTGCAGACCGCTTTGGTGAAGGCGTCCTCGGAGGACAACTTCCGACGCACGCTCGTCTTCCACCACATGGTGAAGGAGGCCGAAGCCTTCGCGGCCGGCCTTCCCGATGTCGCCAAACGGCTGCACGCCACCGATCCGGAGCTGTACCCGCGCACGATCTGGGCCAACTGGCTGTGCGGCGAGCACAAACCGAACCACCGGCAGCGGGTACTCGGGTCGTTCGCCGACGGGATGGCCACCGACGGCACCGTGGTGGAGAAAAGCTTCCTGGGCTCGGTGAGGGTGCTGGGCGAAGGTGTCGACACCAAGAACTGCGACAGCGTCTACTTCGCCGACGTACGCGGCTCCATGCCCGACCTCGTCCAAGCCGTCGGCCGCGCCCTGCGCATCCACCCCGGCGAAGGCAAAACCGCCTCCCTCGTCGTCCCCGTCCTGCTCGGGCCGGGCGAGACGGCAGACAACATGCTCACCAGCCGCGCCTACGGCGGCCTCGCCAAGCTGCTGGAAGCGCTCAGGGCACACGATGCCCGCGTCGTGGAGCAACTCGCCGAACCCCAGGCACCAAGCCGTGTCAGAGGCGTACAGAGCCGCAGCGGGCCCGAAGACGAGGAAGCCGACAGCGACCCAAGCGACCGACTGTCCCTGCCGGCCCGCGCACTTCTGAAATTCAGCACCCCCCGCGATCCCGCGCAGCTCGCGGCGTTCATCAACCTGCGCGTCCTCAACCCCGAACACGCCCACTGGCGACGCGGCATCGAAGCCGCCGCCATCTACAACCGGCTCCACGGCGATCTGAAGGTCCCCTTCACGTACCGCGTCCCCGAGCGCGGCGACCAGGAGGCGCAGACCCAGGGGTGGCCGGCCTCGCTCGCCTCCTTCCCACTGGGGCAATGGATCGCCGACGCCAGGCGCGTCTACGCCCGCAGGGACATGGACGAAGACCGCATCCAGCAGCTGGAGAAGCTGGGCATGGTCTGGTCGCACTTCGACGTCGCATGGGAAGAGGGCCTGGCGGCCGCACGCGGGTGGGCCGCCGAAAACGGGCACCTGTTGGCGCCGACGGACGCCACCCACCAGGGATACCGGGTGGGCATCTGGCTGAAGAACGCCCGAGCCGCCGCCCGCAAGGCCGCCGAGATCGAACAGCGCCGTGCCGAGGGACTGCCCATTCAGTCAGCCGCCGGAGCACTCTCGGAGGAACGGCGCGAACAACTCGCGGACATCGACCCCGCATGGTGCCCCGCATGGCCCGTGGCATGGCAACGCTGCTTCCACCTCACCCGGCAGCACCTGGAAGCCAGCACCACGCTGCCCATGGAACCGGGCGCGGTCGTGCACCAGGGCGAGGACCTCGGACGGTGGGTACGCGCCCAGCGCCTGGGCTGGGACAAGCTCACCAGCGTGCAGCAGTGGATGTGCGAGCACATCCTCGGCATCGAACCCGCTGACGAGGACGAGAAACCGAAGCCGCGCCGTAGCCAGGCCGACAAATGGGCAATGAACTACGCCGCCGCCAAACAGTTCTACCAGCGGGAAGGGCACCTTTGCGTGCCCAGGAAGCACATCGAACGGATCGCCGTCGCCAGCGGGGGCGACAGCCGCGACGGCGAGAGCGGCGGGGACCAGGAGGAACGAGAGATCAAGCTCGGGGCATGGGTCGGGAATCAGAGATCCAGGGCCGCGACCCTGGCCCCGGAACGGATCGAACAGCTCTCCGCCATCGGCATGCGCTGGACGTAGGTCCCGACGGTCTGGCCATGGAAGCGCCCGTATGGAAGCACCTCCTCGCACCACAAGGGCTGTGCCCATTACCCGATGAGCCGACAAGCCGTTGAGTTTGGTGTGCACAGTGCGGGGCGGGACACGGAGAGGGCCGGGCGGATCGATGTTGAGTCTGTGGACGCGCTTTTCCTGGCTGCCGACAGAACGAAGGAGTGTTCTAGGGCCTGTGTGATGTTGTGATCAACCAGTCGTCTTCAGGAGGTCGTTGATCCAGATCATCGAGGCACGGAGGTGGAGGCCGGCAAGGTAGCT